>DASWNS010000294.1:0-9707 GCA_036399115.1 Pyrinomonadaceae bacterium
AACTCTTCGTTCTCTGCGTCTCTGCGTCGAGTCAGGTTTCTTCACTGCTCAACCGGCTGTTATAGAAAATTCCTTTCATGCTTGAACTGCGAGACATCACGAAACGCTTCGGAAACGTGCTGGCGAACGACGGCGTGAGCATCAAGGTTGCGCCGGGAACGATTCACGCCATCGTGGGTGAGAACGGCGCGGGCAAGTCTACGGCGATGCGCATCGCTTACGGCTTCTACACGGCTGACGGCGGCGACATCCTCGTGGACGGCGAGGTGCGCCGCATCTCGACGCCGCACGATGCCATCGCGCTCGGCATCGGCATGGTGCATCAACATTTCATGTTGGTGGAGCCGATGACGGTGGCCGAAAATATCGTGCTCGGCGCGGAGACGGGCGGCGTCGCGTCGCTCGATTTGGGCAAGGCGGCGCGGGAGATTCGCGCGCTCTCGGACGAGTTCAAGTTGTCGGTTGATCCGAACGCGACGATTGATAGCCTGTCGGTCGGGCAGCAGCAGCGCGTGGAGTTGTTGAAGGCGCTCTATCGTCGCGCACGCCTGTTGATCCTCGACGAGCCGACGGCGGTATTGACGCCGCAGGAGGTGGAAGAGTTCTTCGCCATCCTCCGGCGCATGCGCGAGCAGGGAAAGACCGTCGTGATTATCACGCACAAACTCTCGGAGGTCTTGGCGATCTCGGACGACGTGACGGTGATGCGAGACGGGCGCGTCGTCGGTCGCGTCCGGACGAGCGAGACGAACGCGGCGGAGTTGGCGCGCCTGATGGTCGGGCGCGACGTGCTGCTCCGCGTGGAAAAGACCGAAGCACGAACGGGCGCAAACGTACTCTCCGTGCATAACCTGACGCTGACAGGGCGCGACGGCGCGCGACGCCTCGACGCCGTTTCGTTCAAGGTCGGCGCGGGGGAGATCGTCGGGATCGCGGGCGTCGAAGGCAACGGGCAGACGGAGTTGATCGAAAGTCTCGCCGGACTCGTCGCGGGCAACAACGCCTTGACGGGTGAAGTTGAGTTTGACGGGCGCAACATCGCGCGCCTCTCCGCACGCGCGCGGCGCGAACTCGGCATCGCGCATATTCCCGAAGACCGTCATCGTCGCGGCCTCCTGCTCGATTTCGACCTCGCGGAAAATTCCATCCTCGGCGACCATTATCGCAAGCCCGCCGTCGCGGGGTTGGGAGACGTGTTCCTGAATGATCGAGGGATTCGCACGCGCGCCCTCGAAGTGATCAAAGATTTCGACGTGCGCCCGGCCAATCCAGACCTCCCGGCGCGCTCGCTCTCCGGCGGCAATCAACAAAAGCTGATCATCGGGCGCGAGTTCGGACTCAAGCCGAAATTGCTGCTCGTCTCGCAACCGACGCGCGGCGTGGACATCGGCGCAATCGAGTTCATTCACCGCAAACTCGTCGCCCTGCGCGACGCGGGCTGCGCCGTGCTGCTCGTCTCCGCCGAACTCGAAGAAGTAACCGCGCTCGCCGACCGCCTCCTGATCATGCGCGAAGGGCGCATCGCCGGAGAAGTTGACCCGAGGCAGGCGACGATTGAAGAGATCGGTTTGTTGATGACCGGCGGACATTGAGAGAGCGTCTCAAAATTAACTTCGCATCTTTCCCTTTGCGCCTTTGCCCCTTTGCGTGAGTTATATTTTCAAGTCGGCGAGAGCCTCACGCCGGGACGCACGGGCGCAAAGAAGAATGGCCGGATGAGGTTTGAGATAGACGCTAAATAACCTATGAAACTTCTGCGCGAACTCTTCTTCCCGCTCGTCGCCGTGCTGGCGGCCTTCGTGCTCGGCGGCATCTTCGTCTGGATCATCGGCGACAACCCGTTTGAGACGTATCGCCTGTTGATCGGGAGCGCGTTCTCGTGGCCGGACGGCATCGGCTACACGCTTTTTTACGCGACGCCTCTGATCTTCACGGGGCTGGCCGTGGCCGTCGCGTTTCGCTGCGGGCTGCTCAACATCGGCGCGGAAGGTCAACTCTACGTCGCGGCCTTCGCGACGGCGTGGGTCGGCATCAAGTTCGGCGGCACGGTGGTTGACGTGTTCGGCACGCCCGTCAATTATTCGTGGATGACGCTGCCCGCCATCCTGCTCATCCCGCTCGCGATAGTAACGGCGATTGCGACGGGCGCGGCGTGGGGCGCGATCCCCGGCTTCCTCAAAGCGCGTTTCGGCTCGCACGAAGTTATCAACACGATCATGTTGAACTTCATCGCGATTGCCCTCGTCAGTTATTTCACGCAGTATCACTTCAAACAGGCGGGTGATCCGATCATGCAATCCGTGCCTGTGGGCGCGGGCGTCCATCTGCCGCGACTGGGCAGGTTCGTCCCCGGCCTGCCCGAACGTATTCCACTGAACCTCGCGTTCCTGCTCGCGCTTCTGGCGTGCGTGCTCGTCTACCTGTTTTTGTGGCGCACGAAGTGGGGCTACGCGATTCGCGCGACGGGCGCAAACCCGACCGCCGCCGAATACGGCGGCATCTCGACGGGCAAGCAGATCGTTCTCGCGATGGCCGTCTCCGGCGGACTCGCCGGAATGGTCGCCATCAACGAAGTGCTCGGCTATCGTTATCGCTACTACGATGGCTTCTCTGCGAATTACGGATTCACAGGCATCGCCGTCGCGCTCTTAGGGCGCAATCACCCGGTCGGCGTGCTGCTCTCCGCGCTCCTGTTCGGCATGTTGATTCGCGGCGGGATTTTCGTAGACGCGTTCTCCGGCAAAGTCTCGAAGGATTTGGTCGAGGTGCTGCAAGCCATCGTCATTCTCTTCGTCGCGGCGGAAGCCTTCTTTCGCGGCACGTTTAACAGGTTCGGTCTGTTGAAGAGATCAAAAATCTGAGTCAGGAGACAGAATTCAGAACACGGGAGTCGGAATTAACGCGCGTGTGATCCTTAACTTCTGACTCCTGTATTCTGAATTCCGTATGCTACGCATTTATGAGTGAACTTTTCACCATCGCGCTTATCTACTCGACGATACGGACGGCGACGCCGCTGCTGCTCGCCGCGCTAGGTGGGCTGTATTCGGAGCGGGCGGGCGTCATTAACATCGCGCTCGAAGGATTGATGCTGGCGGGCGCGTTCACGGCGGCAGCGGTGACGCATTACGCGGGCAACCCGTGGATCGGTCTGCTCGCAGGCATGGGCGCGGGCGTTGCCGTGGCGGCGATTCACGCCGTCGCGTGCATCCGCTTCAACGCCGATCAGGTGGTGAGCGGCACGGCGATCAATATCCTGATGACGGGCGTGCCCGCGATGTTGAGCGGCGCGCTCTTTCTCTCTTCCGGTTCGACGCCGCAGATTCCGAAGGATAACTTGATCCCGGGAACTCCCGTGGTGCTCGCGCTCCTGCTCATCGGCGTGACGTGGTGGGTGCTCTACCGCACGCCTTACGGTTTGCGCCTGCGCGCCGTGGGCGAAAATCCGGAGGCGGCTGATGCGGCGGGTGTGAACGTGAGGGGCGTGCGTTATTCGGCGGTGCTGTTGTCGGGCGCGCTCGCGGCGATTGGCGGCGCGTATTTGTCCATCGGTCAATCGTCGCTCTTTACGCGCAACATGACATCGGGGCGCGGCTTCATCGCGCTCGCCGCGCTCATCTTCGGCAAGTGGCGACCCGTGCAGACGATGCTGGCGTGCCTGCTGTTCGGTTTCACCGAAGCCGTCTCGATCCAGATGCAGGGCGTCTTCAAGTTGCCTTCGGGCGAAGACATCCCCGTCCAGTTCATCCAGATCGTGCCCTATGTCTTAACCATCGTCGTCCTCGCGGGGTTCATCGGCCACTCGCGCGCACCACGCGCGCTCGGCGTGCCGTATCAGAAAGAGAAGTGAGAGACTTGCCGGGGCGGTTCTACGTTGCGGGTGCCTCACGAAATAAGTTGCTTGAGTTTGAATTGATCAACTGACGGCAAGGGAAAGAACGAAGGGCAATTGACCACGGACCACGGACAAGCTGTTATGGAAACTTCAAGCGGCACGACCTCGACATTGTATGAACGCGCGGAGCACGCGGCGCGCACGATTCGCGCGTTGCGCGCGGAAGAGCCGCGCGTCGGATTGGTGCTCGGCAGCGGCCTCGGCGCGTTCGCGGATGATCTGGAAGACGCGATTGCGATTCCTTACGAAGAGATTCCGGGCTTTGCGCGTTCGACCGTCGAAGGGCACGCGGGGCGTCTGGTGTTGGGAAAAGTAGGCGGCGTGCCGGTCGTCGTCTTGCAGGGGCGATTCCACTTTTACGAAGGCTACACGCTCGAAGAAGTGACCTTTCCCATACGCGTGCTCGGCTTGCTCGGCGTGAAAGTTCTCGTCCTGACGAACGCGGCGGGCGGCTTGAACAACTCGTTCTCGCAGGGCGCGCTGATGTTAATCAGCGACCACCTGAATTTGATGGGCACCAACCCTCTGCTCGGCGCAAACGACGCGCGCTTCGGCACACGCTTTCCGGATATGACGGAGGTTTACGACCGCGAATTTCAAGAGGCGACGATTGCACAGGCGCGCGAAATGAAACTCGAACTCAAGCGCGGCATCTACGCCGCCCTCACGGGGCCGAGTTACGAAACGCCCGCCGAAATTCGGATGCTGCGCGCGCTCGGCGCAGACGCCGTCGGCATGAGCACCGTGCCCGAGTCAATCGTCGCGCGCCACATGGGACTCAAAGTGCTCGGCATCTCGTGCATCACGAACATGGCGGCGGGCGTCCTCGACCGTCCCATCGATCACGCCGAAGTCATGGAAACAGGCGAAGCGGTGCGCGCCACCTTTACGGAACTGTTGAGACGGACAATACCAAAACTACAGTGACGGGTGACAGGTGACGAGTGACAAGTTAAAACAAAAGCCTTGTCTTGATTCTGGCTCGTCACACGTCACCTGTCACCCGTCACTTATCAGGCGAGGCGAGGGATGATTATTGGAATTTGTGGCGGCACGGGGTCTGGAAAGACGACGGTGGCGAATAAGATTTTGCAGTCGGTGAGCGCAAACGAGGTCGCGTTCATCCAGCAGGACTCTTATTATCGCAACCTCGATCAGATGCCGCTCGATTTCAGGCAGAAGGTAAACTTCGATCACCCGGATGCGATTGACAACGATCTGATGGTGGAGCACGTCCGCGCTTTGAAGTCGGGGCGGGCGGTTGACCTGCCCATCTATGATTTCAAGAACCACCTGCGCCGCAAGGAAACGCTCAGGATGGAGCCGAAGCTGATCACGATTCTCGAAGGCATCCTGATCTTCGCGGAGAAGCGTCTGCTCGAAGAGATGGACATCAAGGTTTTCGTGGATACGCCCGACGACATACGCTTCATACGCCGTCTGCGCCGCGACATCGCGGAGCGCGGGCGCACCGCCGATTCCGTCATCGAACAATATCTCGCCACCGTCCGCCCGATGCACATGCAGTTTGTCGAGCCTTCGAAGCGTTGCGCGGACGTGATCATTCCCGAAGGCGGGCACAACAAAGTGAGCATCGGCCTGCTCAGCGGCACTATCCGCGAGCGGCTGGCCGACGAGCAGCAACGGCGCGGCATCATCAGTAGCGCCAACGCCAAGATTGGTAGTTGAGTTGAAGAGGAGTACAAAAAGGGTTGAGTACAACAGAAGTGCAGGAAGCGATCATCGAGGCGGCGACGGGCGCGCGTAATTGTGCGTTGGCGCAGTTCTCGAAATTTTGTGTCGGCGCGGCGCTCGAAGCCGAGGACGGCACGATCTACACGGGCTGCAACATCGAGAGTGCGGCTTATGAATTGACGATGTGCGCCGAGCGCGTGACGATCTGGAAGGCGCTCTCGGAGGGCGCGCGGAAGTTTAAACGCATCGCGGTGGTTGCGGATACGGAACGGTTGACGCCGCCGTGCGGCGCGTGTCGGCAGATCATCTGGGAGTTTTGCGGCGACGTGCCGGTCGTGCTCGCCAACCTGCGCGGCGACACGGAGACGCTGCAAATGGCCTGGCTCCTGCCGCGCCCCTTCGACGCGAAGTTTCTCGATGAAACCAGCGACGAAAAATAGTCTCTCTCTCTCTCTCTCTGTGCCTTAAGTTTTAACTTTGCGTCTCCGGCGAGAGAACCGTCTCACGCCGGAGGCGCAGGGAAGTAGAGACGCTAGACGCAGAGCGGGCGGCCAAAGGTCAGCTTTTCGCTCTCGATAAAATCTTCTTCGAGTTAATTCCTTCAAGTTAATGATGACTGAAATAACAGGCGTGATGAAACCATCTCGAATCTTCGTGCGACCGTTACTTGTAGTTCTTCTCGCGTGCGCTTTCGTCAACTCTTCCGTCGCGCACGTCGCGGCCTTCGCGCCGAGGTCTGTCGATCTCGTCGTGCGGGGCGGCACCGTCGTCACGATGGATGAGCGCGGGAGCGTGTTTGAAGACGGCGCGGTGGCGGTCGAACGTGGCCGGATCGTGGCGGTGGGCAAGCGCGCGGACATAGATAAAAGTTACGCGGGGCGCGAGACGATTGAGGCGCGCGGGCGCATCGTGATGCCCGGCCTCATCAACGGCCACACGCACGTGCCGATGACTCTGTTTCGCGGCCTCGCAGACGATCTCGATCTGAATGAGTGGCTCACGAAGTTCATCTTTCCGGCGGAAGCGAAGAACGTGACGGAGGATTTCGTGCGCGTCGGCACGCGGCTCGGCCTCGCCGAAATGATTCGCGGCGGGACGACGACCTACTGCGACATGTACTACTTCGAAGACGCCATCGCAGACGAGACGGCGAAGGCGGGCGTGCGCGGCGTGCTCGGCGAGACGGTGATAGATTTTCCGGTCGCCGACAACAAGACCTTCGCCGAGGGGCTGGCCTACACGGAGAAGTTCATCGAGAAGTGGCGCGGCCACGCGCTCATCACTCCGGCGATTGCGCCGCACGCGCCCTACACGGTTTCGGAGGAACATCTCAAGGCCGTGCGCGATCTCTCGAACCGTTTGCGTGCGACGATTGTGATTCACGTGGCGGAGACGCGGAAAGAGGTCGAAGATGTAACGCGCGATCACGGCGCTTCGCCCCTCGCCTATCTGGCGCGCATAGGGTTTCTCTACGACCGCGTGATCGCGGCGCACACCGTTCACCTGACGACGGAAGAGATCGAGTTGTTGAAGCGTCAGGGCGTCGGCGCAGTTCATAATCCGCAGTCGAATATGAAACTGGCATCGGGCGTGGCGCGTGTGCCGGAGATGCTCAGGGCGGACGTGGCTCTGGGTTTGGGGACGGACGGCGCGGCGTCGAATAACGATCTGGACATGTGGGAGGAGATGGACACGGCAGCGAAATTGCACAAACTGACATCAAACGATCCGCGCGTCGTCCCGGCACGCGAGGTGTTGGAGATGGCGACGATTCGCGGCGCGCGCGCTTTGCATCTCGAACGCGAGATCGGCTCGCTGGAGAAGGGCAAGCGCGCCGACCTGATCGTGGTTGACATGGACGCGCTCAACCAGACGCCGATGTACAACGTCTATTCGCATCTCGTCTATGCGACGAAGGCGGCGAACGTGCGCACGGTAGTTATCGAAGGGCGCGTCGTGATGCGCGACCGCCGCTTGCTGACGCTCGACGAAGAGGCCATCAAGCGCGACGCGCGTGCTTACCGCGTGCGGATTTCGCAAAGTCTTGCCCCGGCGTCGGTGAGTCCGGCGGGCGCAAAGCGCGACGAGAGCGATACGAGCGGGACGCGAAAGCGCAAACCGGCGACGCGCCCGGCGCGGAAAAAACCGGCGCGGCGGAGTTGATCGATTCGCATTGACGGGCGATAATATTCGCGCTGATCAAAGATCACCCTTCAAGCGAGCGTCAACGCTCGCTTTCACATTTATGGAGTTGTCATAGTGAAGGAAAGTCCCCTTATTCGTTCGACACGAACGCTTGCCAAAGTCACTTTCAGTCTGCTCTTAATTCTCGCCTTCGCGCCGGGTCTTCGTGCGCAGAGTTCGAACGATCTCGACGCAGAGGGTATCCAACGGCGCATCACGCGCGCGCGTGCGCTGGCGGCGGCGGGCAATCTCCCTGCGGCGCGCAGCGAACTCGAAGCATTGCAGCGCACGGCGGGCGTCGATCCTTCCGTGCGCGAGATCACGCTCGTGCTGCTCGCCGGAATTTATATCGACCAGGCCGACTACACTTATGCGGAGAACCTCTTGAACGCGGCCTTTGGCGCGCGAACGACGGGCGGCGAGAGTGCGGCGCGTGCTTACTTCGTGCTGGCGGGTCAGGTTTTGGGCGGCGTGCGCGCGCGCCTCGAACGTTATCGCGTGTTCGGCTTGAACGTGGCGGACGAGGCGTTGCCCGCAGAGGCTTCGGGCGACGTGGATCGCCTGCGGACGCTCATCGAAAAAGTTTTCGCACAGGGAAGGCAACTGCGCGACGAGAACGCGCGCAACATGGATGCGACGGCTTTACTGGAAGAGGCTGCGGGCGTGCGCGTGCGTCTCGCGCGCAGGGAAGACGAGCGCGCACTCTGGCAGCGCGAGTTGACGGATGCGCGCCAGCGTCTCATCGGCACAACCGCACGCGCGGCCTCTAACGGCACAAATGCTCCGAACGCGCGCACGCAGGGGAGTTCGATTTTGGCGGGTTCGAGCCAACCCGCGAACGCCGCGCAGCCTTCGCCCACCCCTGCGAACGCTGCGCCCTCAACTTCGACGAACGCGCCCAACGCCGCACAGAATACTGCTGCGAACACGCAGCGCGGGAGTTCGACGGCGACGACAACTGCGCCCCCGAACGCCCGCCCCTCCGCGACACCTGCGGGCGGCAACGCGACCGAAGGCAGGCCGCTCGAAGTCGGCTCGCTGGTGCCGAGAGCGGCGCAGACGGTTGCGCCCGCCTATCCGCCGACGGCGCGTAGCGCGCGGGTCGCGGGCAAGGTCACGGTCTTTTTGATGGTGGATGAGAAGGGCGCGGTCGCAGCGGTCGAACGCACGGACGGACCGGAACTGTTGCGTCGTGCGGCGGAAGAGGCCGCGCGCCGCTGGAAGTTTCGCCCGACAATCGTTAACGGTCAGCCCGTGCGCGTCTCAGGTTTCATCAACTTCAATTTCACACTTTAGACGGAGCGCACGCACCCGTCACGATGCTTCGCAGGATAAACCGGAGTGGCAGAGGATTCGTCTTCAGCCGCTCCGGTTTTTGTTTGCCGTCGAGTCGAAGCAGAGACATGCGGCGCAGAGACGGGGAGAGTCGGGACATGATGTATGCGGGATGATAGCGTGCAGCCTGTGAGCCGCCGCGTGCTTGCCTGCTGTTCCGATTCATCATTCCGCGTTCCGCATTCGCCATCCTCCTCTGTACTCTACGTGTCTCCGCATTGAGTCTGCGAGCCTGCCTTTAAAAAAAATCTTGCCCGCCTTCAAAGCCTTCGTTTAAGATGCACGCACCCCTGGCACCCCTTGTTCAGTTGTCGTTAACTTGTCGTTAAAAAACGCTGCAACTTCGCTGCACGTAGTGCTGTGCGTCCATCCGCGACGTTGAAGCATGTCCCGCACGGCGCACCGCGCTCCTCAGTCCGCCGCCGCGAAACGAACACAAGGAAAGGAAGAAAGGCCGATGAGATATCCCACACACCTCATGCAGGGCTTAGTGTCCCTGCTGCCGAAACGACAGACGAACTTCACACCCAACCAACGAAAAAACGGATCAAACCGCACGGCCGGAGCATTCATCTGAGCCGCCGTCTGCCTGACGTTG
>DASWNS010000295.1:0-2129 GCA_036399115.1 Pyrinomonadaceae bacterium
GTCAAGAGTCCTGTGCCGCACCCGGCATCGAGAATTTGCGCGTTGTCTTCGAGAGGCAGCGGGTGCTCGCGGAAATAGCGTTCGAGCGAACGCCCGTAGCCGTTGAACTTGAAGGTCAGATCGTAGAGGCGCGCGATACGGTCGTAGAGCGAGCCTGCGCGGTTCTCGTCGAGTGTGTCGATGGTTGAGTCTTGTGCCATGCGCTCGCTCCGTCCCTCTTTCCCGGGACGGTAAAGGCCGCCTGTGATCCTATGCGCGACTAAAACTTCACACGCCCATCGAACGTAACACCGGGCGGAAGCCAAACGTCAAGGGAAATCCAAAGGGTAGTAGTTATGCGTAAATTAAAAGAACGTGACACTTATACAAATACTCTACGAAATCCACAAGGAGACTCTTCGTGTTTGAGACAGAACAGGATGTGCTTGATTGGTACGAGGCGCAACCGCGCGCCATAACCAGAGAATTTGTCGAGTCACTGAACTGGCAAGAGATCCGTGAGCACCCGCTCCATCCCGCCTTCAAAGACGTGATCGTCTATATGCGCGACGTGGAGAGTTTTACAGAGATTTACTACAAAGAGTTGTTGCGCACGCCGACGGGCAAGAATCCTGTCATCAGAAAGTTTATGGATCGTTGGAGCGGCGAAGAGAACGAGCACGCCGACCTGCTCAACCGCTTTTTGAACGAGGCCGGATACCCGACGAGCGAAACATGGCAGTCGGAAGCGCGTGCGGCGATCCCCTTCCGCTACACCTTCGAAAACAACCTCTATCCCCTAATCACCAACTGTTTCGGCAAATACTTTTCCGGCGCGCACATGGTCTGGGGCGCGATCAACGAGATGACGACGCTGCAAGGCTACCGACGCCTCTGGAAACTGGCCGGGCATCCCGTGCTCGAACAACTGCTGCGCGCGATTGCGCGCGAAGAGTCGGTCCATTCACATTTTTACTGGAGCATCGCGCGTTTGAAACTGGAACGCTCCGGCTATTCGCGTGCGCTCGCGCGCATCATCATCGGGAAGTTCTGGTCGCCCGTGGGGCAGGGCACGAAGCCGCAGGCCGAAACCGATTTCGTCATCGGGACGCTCTTCAAAGGCAGAGACGGCGTAGAGTTTTTCAACCAAAATGTCAACCAGCGTCTGCAATCGCTGCCCGGCTTCACGGGGCTGGAAAATGTCTCGCAGCGAATTGCGCGGATCGCGCTCTAAACGTTATGCTCTGCGTTTATGAGACGAAAACTTCCTATCATCATCATCGTCGGGGTGCTCCTCGTCGCCCTCGCGGGCGGCGCGCTTTTGATGCGCCCGTCAACGCCGCAAGTAAACATCGCACAGTTACCGCCCACGATCACGACTCCTAACCCGCAGGCGACCGCCCCTAGCGCGCCGCGCCCCGCCGCGTCGAACATCGCACCCATCACGCACTTGCGCGGACGCGCCGACGCGCCCGTGCTGATTGAAGAGTACGGTGATTTTCAGTGTCCGCCGTGCGGCTTTTTTCATCCGATCCTGAAGCGTCTGGAAGGTGAGTATCCGACGCAGTTGCGCGTGACGTTTCATCATTTCCCGCTCAGAAATATGCACAAGCATGCCGAACAAGCCGCGCGCGCCGCAGAGGCCGCCGCAGTGCAGGGCAAGTTCTGGCAGATGCACGATATGCTTTTCGAAAAGCAGAAGGAATGGAACGAAGCGGCGAACGTGCGCCCCGTGTTCCTCGGCTACGCGCGCACGCTCGGACTCGACGTGCAGAAATTTTCGCAGGATATGGACAGCGTGATGGTCGGCAGTCGCGTGATGAATGATGAGAACGGGGGCACGACGCGCGGCGTGACCGGGACGCCGACCGTGTTTCTCAACGGGCGCGAAGTGCCGTATGAAACGGCGATTGATTACAACCGGCTCCGCGCCGTCATCGAAAGCGAACTCGCCGGTAGAAAGTGATCTCAAACGGCACAGTTAAAGACGCGGGTAATGCCGCGAGCGAAGGCGAAGCGGCGTCGCCGCGCCTCTCGCGCCTGTACGCGCTGGCGGCGGTGCTCGCGCTCGCGGGGCTGGCCGATGCCGTCTATCTCACCGTCGAACATCTGACGGGGCGCAGCGTTCGTTGCACCGTCACCTCCGGTTG
>DASWNS010000296.1:0-6056 GCA_036399115.1 Pyrinomonadaceae bacterium
TGTGAGATACCGGTGGGCTGACTCGACCGGGTGTGAGTTAAGCGAACAGAGGCGCGAGGACTGGCGAACCGAACAACGTTCTACGTGGATGATACAACGCAAAAAGGAAAGGATGAAGGATGCGGGATGAGGGATGAATCAGAAAGACGCTCAACTGAGTTGCATGCTTATCTTACTCATCCCTCATCCTTCATCCCTCCTCCCTTTGTTACTTCACCCACTCGTCGGCAATTTCCGTCTCCACTTTGACGGGGACGCGCGTGACGTATTCCTCGCCCGCCGCGCACATGGCCTCTTCCACCGTGCGCGCGATCTCCTGGCACTCGTCGCCGTCGCACTCGACGACGATCTCGTCGTGCACGATGTTGACGACGCGCGCCGAAGTCTCTTTCAGTTTGTCGTGCAGCAGGCGCAGGGCGCGCTTGAGGATGTCTGCGGACGCGCCCTGAATGGGCATGTTCTTGCCGTTGCGCTGTGCGAGCGAGGCGGCCTGCCGGTCTTCCTGATCGAAGTTGAAGCGGGCGAGGCGGCCTGACATGGTGCGCGCCGTGCGCTCACGAACGGCCTTGCGCGCCGCCTCGCGGAGCCACGTGTCGAGGCCGCGATAGGTCTGGAAGTAGCGCGCGAGGATGCTCTCGGCCTCGGTGAGAGGGATGCCCGTCATCATGGAGAAACGCTGCGCGCCGATGCCGTAGACCACGCCGAAGTTGAGACGCTTGGCGAAGTCGCGCTGCTCCTTCGTGACCTCTTCGAGCGGCGTGTTGAAGACCTGCGCGGCGGTGACGCGGTGGAGGTCTGCGCCCGAATTGAACGCTTCGATAAAGCCCTTGTCTTCGGTGACGTGCGCGAGGATGCGCAGTTCGATCTGCGAATAGTCTGCGATGACGAGTTTGCGCCCGTCCGGCGCGCGGAAGCAACGCCGGTACTCCGGCGCGTGCGGCACCTGTTGCACGTTCGGATTGGTGCAGGCGAAGCGTCCGGTGGGCGCGCCGATCTGGTGGAAGTTGGCGTGGATGCGCCCGGTCGTTTTGTTGATCTCGCCGAGGATGTTTTCGCCGTAGCTCGTGAGCGATTTTTGCATCGTGCGGTAGTCGAGCAATTTGGCGACGACCGGCCATTCGGCGGCGAGCGGTTGGAGTTTCCAGTTGCGCGTGGAATCGGGAAGCGGCACGCCGAGGCGTTTGAGCGCGGCGGTGAGTTGCGTGTGCGAATCGAGATTGATGTCGGCGCGTGCGTTCTCGAAGAGCGAGCCTTGCACGGTGCCGACGGCGAGCATCGCGCTCAGTTCGGCGGCGAGTTGAGCGCGCTTTGTTTTGACGATGGCGATCTGCTCGCGCCAGCGTTCGGCGTCGAGGTAGATCCCCGCGAGTTCGAGACAGGCGACGGGCATCACGCACTCGAACTCCAACTGCGCGACGCGCACGAGTTCGTCGCGCTTCAAGAGTTCGATGAGACGCTCGCGCAAGGGCAGCATGAGCGCGGCGTCGCGCGCGGCGTATTCGAGTTGGGCTTCGGAGAGTTCGCCGCTCCAATCGCTGAGTTGTTCCGACTTGTCTACCGTCTCGTCGAGGTAGCGCGCGGCGACGGCGGCGAGCGAGTGGCGGTCTTCGGATTCGCCCGCCGAGACGATCTGGCTGGCGAGCAGCGTGTCGAAGATGCCGCCGAGTTCGACGCCGAGTTGATGCTTCGTCCACTTGGCATCGAACTTCGCGTTGTGCGCCACTTTCACGGGGCGCGGCGCGGCGAGCAATTCACGAAGCGGCGCGAGCGTCTCGTTTTGCGCGGGGCTGCCGTTGCCGTCGCCATTCCTGAAGCGGTCGAGATCGATGATGTGCGCCGTGCCGTCGGGCGCGGAGAACTGCATGAGACGCATGCGCCCGCTGTAAGGGTCGAGCGAGGTGGTTTCCGTGTCGAAGCCGACGACCGGATGCTGCGACAGTTCGGCGATTGACGCGTCGAGTTCAGCCGGAGTGTTGATCAGATGATAGTTTGAAGAGTCCATGAGTGATTGATGTTACCGGAAAAAAGTTTAGCGGGCGAATTGCCCGGCGTGAACGCCTTACTGGCAGCGCGAAAACGCGCGGCACTATAGCATCATTTTGCGTCCGCGCCCGACGCGTAAGTTCAACGCGCCGGAGAAGTGTCTAAAGTTTCCGCGCCGGAACGGATCGTGAAGGCGAGCAGGAGCGCGGCGAGCGTGCCGATGCACGCGCTTGCGATAAAGGCGACGCCCGCGCCGCGCCAACTCCACAGCGCGCCCATCAACAGCGACGCAGGCCAGACCGTGATGCTGAAAGCGAGATTATACAGGCCGTAGGCCGTGCCGCGTTTGTCTGCGGGCACAAGGTCGGCCACGAGCGCCTTCTCCGCGCCTTCGACGAGGCCGAAATAGATGCCGTAGATGAGAAACAGTGTCAACACGCCCGCCACCGTCGAGACGAAGGCAAAGCCCAGATAGACCGCCGCGTAAAAGAGCCAGCCCGTCACGATCAAAGTCTTGCGCCCCAGACGATCCGACAGGTCGCCGCCGACGAGCGAACTGAGCACCTTGACGGCGTGCAGCGCAGCCCAGAGCAGCGGGAGGTTGGCGGTGGCGATGCCCACGTCGCGCGCACGCAGCAGCAGAAAGGCGTCGGAGGAGTTAGATAACGTGAAGAGCGCGATGATGATGAGAAAGCGTTTGAAGTTTCGGTCGAAGCCGCTGAGCGAAAAACGCGGGGGCTTCGGCGGCGTGGTGAGGTTTGCAGCGGGCGCGCGCTCAGGTTCAAAGTTCGAGCGTGCGCGGCGGGCGTTTTCACCGTCAGGCGCGGCCTGCCCGCGTCGAGCCTCCGCGCTGCCCTTCCGGCGCGTCTCGCGAATCACGAAGGCGGCGACGAGCACGGCGGCGAGCGCGGGGACGGAGGCGGCGAGGAAGATCAGGCGATACTCGCCGGGCGTGATGGCGTTGTCGTCAATGGCGATGTAGGCGACGAGCACGTAGGCGAGGAGTGGTCCGGCGACCGCGCCCAGATGATCCATCGCGCGGTGGAAACCGAAGGCGAGGCCGCGCTCGGTGGGCGCAGCCGAGTCGGCGATCATCGCGTCGCGCGGCGCGCTGCGGATGCCCTTGCCCACGCGGTCTACGAAGCGCACGGCGAAGACCTGCGGCCAACTCGTCGCAAAGCCTAAGAGCGGGCGCGCGATGCTCGCGAGCGCGTAGCCGAAGACGACGGGGGCTTTGCGTCGCCCGCTGCGGTCGCTGAAGTATCCGGCGAAGAGTTTCAGGAAACTGGAGACGGATTCCGCGCCGCCTTCGATGAGTCCGATGATGGCGGGCGATGCGCCGAGCGTGGCGGAGAGGAAGACGGGCAGCAGCGGGTAGATGATCTCGCTCGAAGCGTCGTTCAGGAAACTGACGAGGCTGATGACGAGAACGTTGCGCGGGAGGCGTCGGTAGCGTCGAAAGAGGCCGGGCGTGCGTTCGTCCAACGCGACGGGACTGAGCGAGGCGTCGAACTCGTCTGCGGGGTCGGTATCAGTCTCGGCCATTAAAGGGATTGCAGAGAATCAGCGGTTGGCGTTGCGGCGCATGTTCGTGGCCGGGCGATTCCTGTTCGGCGTCGGATTCGTCTCGCCGCCGGAGAAGTTCCACCACACCAGCGCGGCGACGACCAGCAAGGCGATCAGGCCGATGAGCGCGAGCTTGATAAACACCTTCACCGTTCGCCACACGAGGAACAGCACGACGAGCGCGATGATAAGAGCGATACCGATGATTCCGATGGTCATAAAGGAAGCTGTTAGCGTTTCGCTGTTGGCTGCCGGTTCCGGGCGATTGGTCGTCAGCCTTTAGCGAGGCAATCAATTCGCATGGCTCAGAGCCGGGAGCTAATCGTTCTTCTTGTAACTTGCGCGCACGACCGTCTTGATGTTGCCGCGAATGTTGAAGTCGCCTTCGAGTTCGACGCTCAAGGGGGCGCAGGCGCGCACGAAGTCTTCGAGGATGACGTTGACGACGTGCTCGTGGAAAATCTTCACGTTGCGAAACGAGTTGATATAGAGCTTGAGGCTTTTCAGTTCGACGCAACGCTCGTGCGGCACGTAGACGAGCCGGATGTTGGCAAAGTCGGGAAAATCGGAGAACGGGCAGATGGCCGTAAACTCCGGCATCTCAAAACTGACGCTGATCTCGCGCCCGACGAACTCATAAGGGAACGTGTCGAGCGGGTACAGGTTCATCTCCTCGCGCGGCGTCGGGCGGATGTCCAAGCCCTGTTGGTTGACGGAAGGAATTGCGGTTTCGACAACAGACATGCGTTTAAATACTCCTTGAATCTACGAGCCGCCCGATGTTACATGAGCCGCGCGGGAGAAAGCAAAAGGCGAAGGTCGGAGGGCGCTCTGCCAGCCGCCCCTCGCCTTCGCCTCGCCTCCTGCCGTCGAGCTTTCGCCCGCGTTTACCGGTTGTTGTGGTTCATGCCCGGCATCATCCGGTCGTGCATCTCGCGCGCCAACTGCAAGTGCTGCTGCACGACGGGGAGCGTCTTGGCGGCAAACGCTTTCAAGTCGGCGTCGCGTCCGCGCGTGCTCTCGTCGCGGAACAACTTCTCCATCTTCTGATGGTCTTTGTGTCCCGCCATCATGACGTACTCGCGGTCGAAAGCCTCGCCGGAAAGTCTCTCCATGCGAGCCATCATCGCGCGATGCTTCGCGTCGGGCGCGGTGGGCAGGGTGATGCCCTTCGTCGAAGCGATCTGCATCAACTCGGTGTTGGCCGCCGTGTGATCGTCGATCATCTTCTGCGCATACTGCTTGACAGCATCGCTCGACGCTTTCGTCAGAGCGAGCCGCGACACTTCCACTTCGGCCATGCCGCCCATCGCCGCCTGCATCGCAAACTTCCTGTCCGTCGAACTGACGGACGCCGTACCGCCGTTGCCCCGGTTGTTGCCGTTGTTGCCGTTGCCTGTCCGCGTGGTCGAGCCGGTGTTCGTATTTTGCGCCGTGGCCGTCGCGGCCAGCATAGCGACACACATCAACGTTGCGCTCAGCATGAAGCCGAGCTTTTTACCTTTTCCCATGTTCGTTCTCCCTCTGGTTGTAGTCTCTTTGTGAGTTGTTTCCGGTTAGTTGACGAAAGACGTGGGAGCTTTTTTTTGACCGGCTCCCACGCCCGAATGATTAACTTTTAGACGCTCGCCGTGTTGGTGCTGCCCCCCGTCGTGCCCGTCGCGCGTTCGAGGTTGCGGACGCGGTCGTGTGCCTCCTGTACCTGCGCGTACTGGCGTTCGACGACTGAGCGAACGTCCGCAGGCAAATTCTGGTCGGCGAGCGCGTCCTTGTAACTTGCGACCGCAGCATCTTCGCCGCGTTCGGCTTCGGCGAGCACGGCGTTCTCATCTTCGCCCGTCACGGCGGACTTGATGTTCATCCAACCGCGATGCAGCGTGGCGGCGAGGCTGCCCGCCTGTTCCGGGTCGCCGCCGAGCCTTCGAACTTCCTCCTGCAATTCTCCCGCGAACTGCGCGCGCTGCTGCGAATATTGATAGAAGAGCGACTTGAGTTCGCTTCGCTTGATACCGTCGGCAGCGGTCTGGAAACCGTTCTGCCCGTCCTTGCAGGTTTCGATCAAGCTATTGAGTACGGAGATCGCTTTATCGTTATCAGCCATTTCATTTCTCCCTTTTCGAAGTTTCGCGGCGCGGCGTCAATCGCTGAACGGACGCCGCGCGCCGCTTCGGATTCACTAATACCCGGCGCGCCTGCTCGCCCACATCTGCGTGGGGTCGCTCTTCGCGCCGGAGTCGAAAAATTTGACGAGCAGGAGTCCGGCGATGAAGCCGCCGATGTGCGCGGCGTAGGCCACGCCGCCGCCCTCCTGTGAACCCTGCCCGAGCATGCCGAGGCCGTTGATCAACTGGAAGACGAACCAGAGGCCGATGGCGACGAAGGCCGGAACGGTGCGTACCAGAAAACTGAACACGATGACGTGGACGCCGCGCGTCGGGTGCAGCAGCAGGTAGCCGCCGAGCACGCCCGAGATCGCGCCCGATGCGCCGAGACTCGGAATGTAAGGG
>DASWNS010000297.1:0-20857 GCA_036399115.1 Pyrinomonadaceae bacterium
AAAGCATTTCACTCTGTGCGCCCCTCTCTCTGCATCCCGGCGTTGAGTTTTGACATTATTACGCTTCCAGTTGCGCGTCCAGAGTGATCTTCGCGTTGAGCACACGCGAGACGGGACAACCGGCCTTCGCGTTGTTGGCCGCCGTGTCGAACTGTTCCTGACTCGCGCCGGGCACGCGCGCCGCGACCTGCAAGTGAACTTCCGTGATCGTGAAGTTGCCTTCCACCTTGTCGAGCGTGACGGTCGCGGTCGTCCTGATGCTCTCGGCGGTGAGGTCTGCTTTGCCGAGTTGGCCGGAGAGTGCCATCGAAAAACACCCGGCGTGCGCCGCCGCGATCAGTTCTTCAGGGTTCGTGCCGATGCCGTCTTCGAAGCGCGTGGAGAATGAATATTGCGTCTCGCTGAGCACGCCACTGTTGGTTGAGATCGTGCCCTTGCCGTCTTTGAGTCCGCCGCGCCATTCGGCGGATGCGTTACGTTTCATCGTTTGCTCCAGTTGGTTGAGTTGATAAATACGACTGCGAGATTATTTCGCCATCGCGTCGGTCACTTGAATCTCGCCTTTGATAATCTTCTGCCGCGCGGTTTCGACTTCCTGCAAGACTGCCGGATCGATGAGCGGTCGGTTGAACTCGTCGAGCGAAAAGGCGACGCCGTCTTTGTCGAGTCCGAAGACCTTGATACCGCCCGTGAACCGTTTGTTCTTCACGTCGTTGACGATGTCGTAGACGGCGTTGTCCACGCGCTTGACCATGCTCGTCAGGACGTAGCCGGGCTTGACCATGTTCTGGTTCGAGTCCACGCCGATGACGAAATGCGTGGCGCGCCCGTCCGCACCTTTGCCCGCCTGCTCCACCGCGTCGAACGCGCCGAGGCCGGAGTTGCCCGCCGCCGTGAAGATCACGTCCGCGCCTTTGCCGATCTGCGAGAGCGCGAGTTCCTTGCCCTTGCCGGGGTTGTTCCACGCGCTGTCCGTGACGCCGACGAAGTTTCTCACGACGCGCACGCTCGGGTTCACGGCCTGCGCGCCCTCTTCGTAGCCCTTCGCGAAACGGTGAATCAGAGGGATGTCCATGCCGCCGACAAAACCGAGCACGCCCGTCTTCGTCGTGCGCGCCGCGATCATGCCGACGAGGTAGGAACCCTGATGCTCTTTGAAGACGAGCGAGTCGACGTTCGGCAGTTGGCTCACGCCGTCAACGATGGCGAAGTTGATGTGCGGGTAGTCGCGCGCGACGATCTCCATGATCGGGGCTTGCGCGAAGCCGACGCCGATGACGAGATCGTAGCCGCGCTCGGCAAAGGCGCGCATCGCGGGTTCGATGGAGGTGGGATTGCCCGGCTCCACGTCGCGCAGGACGATGCCGAGTTCTCGCTCGGCGCGCTGCACGCCCTCGAAGGCCGCCGCGTTGAACGAGCGATCATCTTTGCCGCCGATGTCGAAGACGATCCCGACGCGCACGCGCGAGCGGTCGTCCGCGTCGTTGGCTTTCGTCGCGCACGACGAACAGACGAGCGCGACGAGACACAGCAGTACGAGAAATTTCTGTAGCTTAAACTTCATGCGGTGATTACTTCCTTGACGAGCATTAGCGGCGCATCCGGCGGCTCGACGCCGATGGCGTAGGCCGCTTGAATCCTTGCGCCCGCGCCTGCGGCCTGCGCATCGTCGCGACAATAGAGCGTGCCGAGCGCGTCGCCCGCCCTGAGTTCGTCGCCGTGCACGGCCTCCGCGATGAAACCGACCTGAAAATCTATCTCGTCTTCGACGCGCGTGCGACCGCCGCCGATGGCCGAGACGGCGAAACCGATCTCGGCAGTCTCAACTTGGGTGACGAATCCGGCGCGGGGGGATTCTACCTTAACCGCGCGCAGGGTCGAAGTCTGAAGCAGGAGCGACGGGTCATCGCACACGCGCGCATCGCCGCCCTGCAACTCCACGTTACGCCGGAAACATTCCAACGCCGCGCCCGATTCCAACGCGCGACCGACGCGCACACGCGCCGCCTCAATCGTCGGCTCGACATTAGCGAGCGCGCACATCCGCGCCGTCAATTCAAGGGAGAGGTCGAGGACGGGACGCGCGCCCGCAGGCGTTTGCCCGCGTAAAATCTCGATGCACTCGTGTACTTCGAGCGCGTGGCCGACGGCGCGACCGAGCGGTTGATTCATGTCGGTGAGCAGGGCTTCGGTGCGCACGCCGCAAGCGTTGCCGGTTGAGACGAGCGCGTGTGCGAGTTCGCGCGCACGCGCTTCTTCGCGCATGAACGCGCCCGTGCCCGTCTTCACGTCGAGCGCGAGCGCGTCGAGTCCGGCAGCCAGTTTCTTCGACATGATCGAGGCGACGATGAGCGGGATCGTCTCGACGGTCGCCGTCGCATCGCGCAGCGCGTAGAGTTTTCTATCGGCGGGCGCGATCTCCGCCGTCTGCCCCATCATGGCGAAGCCGCAGAGTTTGAGCACGCGGCGAAACTCCGCGAGCGAGAGTTTCACCTGATAGCCGGGGATGGATTCGAGTTTGTCGAGCGTGCCGCCGGTGTGGCCGAGGCCGCGCCCTGAGATCATCGGGACGGCGAGGCCGCAGGCGGCGGCGAGCGGGGCGATGACGAGCGAGGTTTTGTCGCCAACGCCGCCCGTCGAATGTTTGTCGGCCTTGGGCAGAGGGATGTCTGAGAAGTCCAGCACTTCGCCCGAATGGAGCATCGCCTCGGTGATCGTGCGCTGCTCCGTCTCGTCCATGCCGCGACAGAAGATCGCCATCAGCAACGCCGCCGCCTGGTAGTCCGCGAACGCGCCGCTCGTCACGCCCTCGACGAAAAACTCGATCTCTTCGCGGGAGAGCGCGCCGCCCTCGCGCTTTCGCCGTATCACGTCCTGCGGTCGCATAAGAATAGTTGTTGGATGCCGGATGCTGATTTTTAGATTGAAAGTCTATGCAGTTTTAAGGGGTCGAGATGTTTTAGGCAAGCCGTAGATCGGCATTTCGCGCACGGCAGCGGCGGCTCGCTCGTGTCAACCCGGCCTCCGACCTTCGCACGGCAGGCGGCGCAGCTTTCGCGTACGGCGCAAAGTGCGTCCACTCTATTTCGCTCGCCTTCATCTTAAGGGCGCGCGTATCAAACGGCATGAGGCTTCAGATGCGTCCGAGCAGGACGACGGCTTGCGCGACGATGGCGCGCCCTTCGCCCACGGCGTCCAGACCCTCGCCCGTCTTCGCTTTCACGCTCACGCAATTCGCTTCGATGGAGAGCACCTGCGCCAGACGTTCACGCATCTCCGGTATGTGGGGACGCAGGCGCGGGCGTTCGAGCGACACGTTCGCATCCACGTTGACCACTTTGAAGCCGCTCTGGCTCGCCAGCCAGACGACGCGCGCCAGGAGTTGCAGACTGTCGGCGTCTTTCCAGCGCGGATCGTTGTCGGGGAAATGCACGCCGATGTCGCCTTCGCAGAGCGCGCCGAGGATGGCATCCGTGATCGCATGCGCCAGCGCGTCCGCGTCCGAATGTCCCTCCGCGCCTCGCTCCGACTCGACGAGCACGCCGCCGAGAATGAGCGGTCGCCCGTCGGCCAGACGATGCGTGTCGTGTCCGATGCCTATGCGAAACATAAAAACAGCGTTCAGAGATTAGAGGTCGGAGGTTGGCAGGAAGCAGTTTTTGCTTTGACTGATCTTGCCTGGCCTTCGACCTCTAGCCTCCGCTTTCTTTCAGTAGAATTTCCGCAAGCGCGAAATCTTCGGGGCGCGTGATCTTGATGTTGCGCGCGTCGCCTTCGATGAAGGCGACCTGTGCGCCGCAGAGTTCGACGAGCGCGCTGTCGTCCGTCGCTTCGATCTCCCCGGCGCGGGCGCGTTCGTGGGCGCGGCTGAGCAGTTCGTAACGAAAGCACTGCGGCGTCAGCGCGCGGCGCAAAGTCTCGCGCGGGAGCGTGTGCGCGATGCGCTCGCCCTCTACGACTTTGATCGTGTCGGTGACGGGCGCGCAGAGGACGGCTGCGCCCATCTCTCCGGCGGCGCGAATTGTGCGTTCGATCTCTGCGGGTGTAACGAAAGGGCGCACGCCGTCGTGGACGGCGACGATGCGTGTGCGCGTCTCGTTCAACGTCTGCAAGCCGCGCCCGACCGATGCGGTGCGCGTCGTGCCGCCTTCGACAACTCGCGCCAGCTTCGTCAATTTGAAGGGGCTGGCCGAGAGATGAAAGTTCGCCTCCGCAAAGGGCGCGACCAACACGATCTCGTCAACGGCGTCGCACTCTTCAAATCGCCTGAGAGTATGAAGCAGAAGCGGGACGCCCGCCAGCGCACGAAACTGCTTCAACCCTTCCCCCCCGGCGCGCGTGCCCCGCCCGGCGGCGACTATGATGGCAACATTCATAAAACAGTGACAAGTGACGAGTGACAGGTGACAAGTTAGAACAGTAAATCGTGCATCGCGAATCGCAGGAAAAGCCATGAATCGTGAATCGTGAATAGAAGAAAGCAGTTTTTCTCTATTCACGATTTACGATTCACGGCTTTAACTCGTCACTTGTCACTGTCTTTCAGTTTTCTTCCGGCTCGATGCTGCGTGCGGCGAGCGTCGGGTGGGGGCGCGGGTCGCGGTAGGGACGGCGCGGGGTGTTGTTGCCGTTGATGCCACGCGTATCCGTGTTGTGGATGCTGGCTCCGTTCTCGTGCGACTCTTCGGAGAGCCGCCCGAAGATCATCTTCCCGGCGGTTGTCTGCAAGACGCTCGTGACGGAGATGTCGGCGTTCTTGCCGATCATCTTGCGCGCGTTATCCACGACGACCATCGTGCCGTCGTCCAGATAAGCGACGCCCTGATTGTATTCTTTGCCCTCTTTGAGAATGAAGACGCGCATCAGTTCGCCGGGCAGGACGACGGGCTTCAAGGCGTTGGCAAGTTCGTTGATGTTCAGGATCGAGACGCCGTGCAGTTGCGCCACCTTGTTCAAGTTGAAATCGTTGGTGACCACCACGGCATCGAGTTGCTTGCTCAGTTCCAGCAGCTTGAGATCGACTTCGCGCACCGCCGGGAAGTCCGTATCCACGACCTGTATGTCGAGCGTGTTGTTGGTCTGGAGTCGGTTGAGCATGTCGAGGCCGCGCCGCCCGCGCTGCCGCTTGTTGGAATCGGGCGAGTCGGCCACCTGCTGCAACTCGCGCAGGATGAACTGCGGGATGACGATTGTGCCGGAGAGAAATCCGGCCTCGGCGATGTCTGCGATGCGCCCGTCGATGATGACGGAAGTGTCGAGGATTTTGAAATCGCGCCGCACCGTCTTGTCGCTGAAGATGCCGCCGAGCGCGGAGAGGTCTAGATAGTCGCCTTTGGCTGCGCCTACGACGAGGCCGATGTAGGCCATCAGGAAGGTGAGCGCGAGCGTCAGGAAAGTCTTCGTCCCCGGCGCGACGGCGTCCGAATGTTGCGTGCTGATGAGCGAGCCGATGAGGTACGCGCCGACGATTCCGAGAATCGAACCGACCGCCGCGCCGATTAAAGTCTTTAGAGAGGCGCGCTGAATCCGCCGCTCGAACATGATGATGGCAAACGCGATGACGGCGGCGACGCCCGCCGACAGCAGCGGCTGGTTCCGGATCGGATGCAGCACATATCCAGCCGCCACCAGCAGCGCCGTGAAGACCAGACGAATGAGGATCAAATCCGTTTTCATAACGGCGAGAATATTAACACGCACTTAACGGGCGCGTCACGAAAAGGTTTCTCAATTGCGGGTCGCGGGTTGCGGATTGGAAAGTAGAAATCAGAAGGCAGAAGACGGAACACAGAAGGTAGAAGGCGGAACGGTCAACCGTTTTGCTTCCGACTCCTGTGTCCTGACTTCTGTATTCTGTTCTCTCATTCCTGAATCAGAAGAGTTCGTCCAACGCCTCTTCCACCGAGCGGACGCCGACGACACGAAGACCGAGGAGGCGTTGCAAGCCTTCCGCGTTCGAGGCGGGCACGATCAGTTTTTTAAAACCCAACGTCTGCGCCTCGCGTGCGCGCCCCTCCGCTTGCATCGCCCCGCGCACTTCGCCCGTCAGGCCGACTTCGCCGAACACGGCGGTCTGCGCCTCGATGGGCTTACTCTTGAAACCCGAAGCGATGGCCGCAATCACGCCGAGGTCTGCCGCAGGCTCGTCGATGTCGAGTCCGCCCGCGACGTTGATGAAAACGTCTTCCTCCCTCAGCCTGTAACCGCTGACACGCTTTTCCAGCACCGCGATCAGCAGCGCGATCCGCCCCTCCGCGACGCCCTGCGCTTTGCGCAGCGGGTAATTGTACTGCGAGCCGGAGACGAGCGCCTGCACTTCGACGAGCATCGGGCGCGTCCCTTCCATGCACGCCGTAACGACCGAGCCTGCGGCGTGCAGCGGTCGCTCCTGCAAAAACATCTCCGACGGATTAGCGACGGGCTTGAGTCCCGTGCCCGTCATCTCAAACACGCCGAGTTCGTTGGCCGCGCCGAAGCGGTTCTTCGTCGCGCGCACGATGCGATGATTGTGATGGCGTTCGCCTTCGAAGTAGAGCACCGTGTCCACGATGTGCTCCAGAGCCTTCGGACCCGCGATTGATCCTTCCTTCGTGACATGGCCGATGAGGAAGACCGGCACGCCGTGATCTTTGGCGAAGCGCAAAAACTGCCCGGCGACTTCGCGCACCTGCGAGACTGATCCCGGCGCGCTCTCGATCCCCGAAGAGAAGACCGTCTGGATCGAATCCACGATCACCGCGCCCGGCTCGTCGCGTTTGATCTCGTCGAAGATGGCTTCGAGATTCGTCTCCGGCAGCAGGTAAAGGTTCTCCGCCTTGACGCCCAGACGCTCGCCGCGCATCTTGATCTGTCGCTCCGACTCTTCGCCCGACACGTAGAGCACGCGCGCCCCGCCCGCGCTCAATTTGTCAGCGACTTCGAGCAGCAGCGTTGACTTGCCGATGCCCGGATCGCCCCCGATCAGGACGAGACTTCCCGGCACGATGCCGCCGCCGAGCACGCGGTCAAACTCCGTGATGCCCGAAGAGACGCGCACGTCGTCCTGCGATTCGATCTCTGCATAAGCGACGGGCTTCACTTCGCGCGTGCGAAACGCGCCCCGCCCCGCCGCGCCCTTCGGAGTTGCGCGCACGCGCTCCTCGACAAACGAATTCCACTCGCCGCAATCCGGGCATTTGCCGAGCGTCTTGGCCGATTGCTTCCCGCAATTCTGGCAGACGTAAACTGTCCCCGCCCCCTTTGCCACTTCTCCCGTCCTTCCCCGCACGACGCCTCGCACGAACGTTGCGACGCGTCCGCCGTCTAAAATTCACTTGATAGTTGTTCGCCTTCGCTACTACATTGTCGCCCTGACTCACGATGAAGGTCAAACATACTTGCGCCAGCGAGGTGACGATGACCGAAGCACAGGCAGGCGGGCTGGGATGTCGCATCTGCGGCAACGAAGCGGCGAACGCTCTCCACCACGCGCGTGAAATGTTTTACGGCACGCGCCACCCCTTCGCCTATGTCGAGTGCGCCGCGTGCGGCACAATTCAAATCCAACAGGTTCCAGACCTGCGCCCTTACTACGCGCAAAACTATTACTCTTTCGCGCACGCACAAGCGGACGCGCAGCCAGCCGCGCTTGGAATAAAGAGAAATCTCGCAGCGCGCGTAGGAGCGTTTGTACGCCGCACGGCGGGCGCTTATTACGGCCAGCGACGCGCACGCCTCGGCCAACTGCGCCATCCCTTAGGCCGCTCGCTCTCCGCGCTGCTCCCGCGCCTCGTCGCAGGCTTTCCCGAATATCTTTTGGACACGCGCGTTAACCTGAATCTCACGCCGCGCTCCGCCATCCTCGACTTCGGTTCGGGCGCAGGCTCGACGCTTCTCACCCTCAGCCTCTTCGGGTTCCGCGACCTGACGGGCGTTGATCCTTTCGTCGAAGCCGACATCGAGTATGGCGACGGCGTGCGCGTGTTGAAGACGGAACTGTCCGGCCTCTCCAGACAGTTTGATCTGATTCTGGCGAACCATTCCGTCGAACACGTGGCAGACCCGCGCGCCACGCTCGTTGAGATACGTCGTGTGCTCAAGCCCGGTCGCTTCGCCGTCATACGCATCCCCGTCGTCGCGCACGCGTGGGAGCGTTACGGCGTTAACTGGGTGCAACTCGATCCGCCGCGCCACCTGTTTCTCTTCAACGTCCACACTTTCGCCGGACTCGCAACGGAAGCGGGATTCGCGTTAGAGGAGCTGCGCCACGACTCCACCGCCTTTCAGTTCTGGGGCAGCGAGCAGTACGCACGCGACATTCCTCTCACGGACGAACGCTCTTACCTCTTGAATCCCGCCGCATCCATCTTCGAGGCCGGGCAGTTGGCCGCCTTCGCCGCACAGGCCGAAGAACTGAACCGGCGCGGCGAAGGCGATCAGGCCGTCTTTTACCTGCGCAAACCGGTGACAGGCGACTAGCCGACGGGCAGGGTTTCGATGCGCTCAAGCGCGCGCTTGCACGCCTCGCGCATTGCTTAAGCCTTGACGATGAAGAGGTGGCTGGGCGAGAGGCGCATTTCGCGAAACTTCGATTTGCGGGGCGCGCCCGTGCCCATCTGCGGGTGTGTGATGTCGGCCATGCCGAGTTCGTCCACGAGTTCCTTGACGAAGCCCACCATGCCGTAGTCGTGACTGTGATATTGCGCGCCGAGCACCGCCGCCTTCATCTTCGACAGCAACTTGCCGACGAGAGGCACGCGACCGGCGACCTGATTCTGCTGCAAACGCGAGACGGCGCGCGTCGAACGATACAACACGGGGTTCAGACTTTTGCGCCCGCGCCGGTAAGCGACGCCGTCCAGCCAGCCGTCCCAGTAGCCCGTGCCCCAATCTTCGATGACGTAGACGCCACCGCTCTTGAGGTGGTGCTCGAACAGATGCCAGAAGCTCGCGCGTGCGAGCACGCCGTTGTGCGCGCAATCGTCGATGATGATGTCGAAGCCTGCGGGGGCGTTTTCCCGCGCGATGCGGTCGAGGAGTTCCGTATCCTGTTGCATTCCCTCGTAGACGCGTATGCGCCCGCTCGCGTCTTCGAGTTGCACCGGGTTAACGTCCAGCCCGACGATCCGCCCTCGCTCGAAGTAGTCGCGCCAGAGATAGAGCGAGCCGCCTTTCTTGATTCCGAGTTCAAACAGAAGCACTTCCCGCTCGCGCAACTCGCCGAAGTAGTGTTCGTAGTTGCGCAGGTACTCGGCGTGCACGGCCTTGTCCGTGTCGTACTTCGCGGCGATGTGCGCAAGATCAGGCATAACGTTTACTTCGCGGCTCATTAACGACCGGCAGTTAACCAGCGACAACTGACCGTTAGATAAGCGGCAGTTGACAACCGACCGTCAATCTTCGAGCAGGGTCTTGATCTTCTCCACCGGGCGACCGAGCACGGCGCGTTCGCCGCGTTCGACGATGGGACGTTGCAGGAGTTCAGGGTGCGCGACGAGGAGCGCGATGATCTCTGCTTCCGGCAGTTCGCGCCGCTCCGGGTTCAGTTCGCGGTAGAGCGACTCTTTCGTGCGCAGCAGTTCGCGCGCAGGCGTCTGCATCTTGGCGATGAGTTCGCGCAGCTTCTCTTCGCCGAGTGGCGTGGTGATGTAGTTGACGCGCTCGAATTCGATGCCGCTCTCACGGAGCAGGCGATACGCCTCGCGGCAGGTGCTTCAAGTCGGCTTCTCGTAGATCGTGATGGGTTCGTCGCTCATTTTTCTCTCCAACTTTTAAGGGAAGATGGCGCGCACGCGCGTCGCTTCGGCGACGCGCCCGGCGGCGAGAATGTACGCGCCCCTTGCGCATGTCCATGCGGTATCTGTCGCCGACGGCGTAGACATGCTCGAAGGCCGTACGCATGGTCTGTTCGTGCGCGTCGTTCACTTGCCTGATCTTCTCGATTCGAATCTTAGAATTACTTGGGATGGTCTTCGGCGCGCTCCTCGATTTCGAGAATGTCGCCTTCGGTGAAGAGATATGTGCGCATGTGCTTATCGAAGACGGGGCTGATGCGGCGCAGGTATTCGAGCGCCATCATGGCGTGCTCGATCTCTTCGTCGCGGTTGTGTTCGAGGATGCGCCGCAGTTGATCGTCCTTCGTCACTTCGGCGCGCTGGTTGTACCAATCCACCGCCTCCAACTCTTCCTGCACCGATTTGACGGCGCGCGAAAAGTTTAAGGTCAGTTCGCTCATCTGCTCATAACTCTCATGCCACTCTGCGCTGGTTGCCACGGATGTCTCCTCCTGAAAATGCGAAGCCTAAAGATGCGTCGCCATCCTACCTTAGTCTTCAAGTCAAAGTCTAAAGCTTAAAAGTTGGCGCGCGTGGGCGGGTTCGGTTTCGCTCAGACGTTTCGGGAACAAGAAGCGAAGGGGCGGAGTCTAAATTGATCGAGTCCGCTCGTTGCGACCCGTTTGGCACCGGCCACAGAGAGGACTAAAAGCTATGTTCACACACTTGATCGAATCCGGCTCGCATAAAAAAGAGTTCGCGCGCAAAGGGCGTTTCTTTTTAGGCACGCTCGGTTTCTATGGCCTGCTGCTGATGGTGGCGGGCGTGGCGAGCGTCTACGCCTACAACGAGCAACTGGGCAATCAGGATTTGGAAGTCACACTCGTCACGCCCGTCCGTGTTACGGAGATCGAGCGCAACCCCGACGTGGTGCGCCCCGCTCGACCAAGCCACACGTCCGGCTCCGCCAATACGGGCGGCCTGTTTCGCAGGGAGATTATTGCCAGCACGGACAACCCTCTGATCCCGAAGGGAATTTCCACGCACCCCGCGCCGCCGCCCTCGCCTCCCGGCGCGAAACAGGGCACGAGAGACATCGGCGACGGCATTGTCATCGGCCCCCCCGACAACGGTTCCGACGACACCGGCACGACCACTTCGCGCGTCGTCGTGCCCGTCGCGACCGATCCCGATCCGCTGCCCCCGCCGCGTGCGACGCCGACGCCCGCGAAACAGGTTGGACAGGTGCGGCTCCCGAGCGTCGTGATCAGCAGCAAGATCATCACCAAGCCCGCGCCCGTCTATCCCGCCATCGCCAGACAGACGCGCGTACAGGGAACGGTGACGGTCGAGATTTTGATTAACGAGCAAGGCCGCGTCATCTCCGCACAAGCCACGAACGGACACCCGCTGCTGCGCGCCGCCGCACAGTCGTCCGCCTTTCAGGCGAAGTTCTCGCCGACATCAATTTCCGGTCAGCCGGTCAAAGTGTCCGGCGTGATCACTTACAACTTCATCTTGCAATAGACCGTAAAGAAAGGAGACTTCGAAGAGCACACAGCTAAAAATCAGGAAGGGACAATTCGGGGGAAAGCCGAAGGGTCAGAGGATAAAGGTAAGAACAAGCGAAGCTCATTGCAGGCAACGCTCTGTTTTTATCTTTAGCCCTTTCCCCTTCCGCTTTCCCCTCTATATTTTCGCGGCACGCGCGCGCTGATGCCGCAGGTGATTTCGTAGGAGATGGTGTCTGCGGTCTTGGCGATCTCTTCGGCGGTCAAGGAGAGTTTGCCCTCCGCGCCGATGAGCGTCACTTGATCGTGGAGCCTGATGCCCGGCACGTCCGTCACATCCAGGAGCGTCAAATCCATCGAGATACGACCGACGACCGGCGCAAACTGCCCGCGCACGATCACGCGCCCCTGATTCGACAAAGCGCGCACGTAGCCGTCGTGATAACCGACGGGCAAAGTCGCCACGAGCGTCGGGCGCGTCGCCTTGAACGTGCAACTGTAGCCGAGCGTCTCGCCCGCCTCGATCCACTTCAACAAAATGATCCGCGAACGCATGGCCAGCACCGGGCGCAACTCCGGCGGCTCGCGCTGTGTTTGCAGCACGTCGCGCCAGAGGCCGTAGAGCACGCCGCCCGGTCGCACCATGTTGCCGCGCGCTCGCGGGTGCGCGAAAGTGGCCGCAGAGTTTGCCATGTGAAAGAAGGTCGGCGCGTGCCCTTCGGCGCGAAACGAATCGCGCGCCGCCTCAAAGCACTCCGACTGTTCCGCCGTTAATGAATCGCGCGCCGCGTCGTCGGCGGAGGCGAAGTGCGTCATCAGGCCATCCACGCGCAGGTGCCCGAAATTTTTGAGCGCGCGTGCAAACTCCTTCGCCGCCCCGCCGTAGCGCACGCCGAGCCTTCCGACGCCCGTGTCAATCTTCACATGAACATCCGCGACGACGCATGCTTCCCGCGCCGCCGATTCATAAGCCTCCGCCATGTCGAGCCTGTAGACGACGGGCACGAGTTTATGTTCGAGACACGCGCGCGCCTGCCCCTCCCAGAAGCCTTCGAGACAGAGGATCGGCTGCACGATGCCTGCGCGCCGCAACTCGATGCCCTCTTCCGGCAACGCGACCGCAAACCACTCCGCGCCCTCTGCCGCCAACCGGCGCGCGCACCTCACCGCCCCGTGCCCGTACGCGTCTGCCTTCACGACGGCCATTACTTTCACTTCGCCGCCGACGCGACGGCGCACTTCATGAAAGTTCGCGGCGAGCGCATCGAGATCGATCTCAGCCCACGTCGGGCGCGCGGCGAGAGCTTCGTCGTCGCCGTCGGCTCCGGTGTTTTGTGTCAGGTCGTGTTCCGTCATGATTAAAAAACGGAGTCCCGTAGTAACGTCTGAATCGGACATTCAAACGTCGCTACGGGACCAGAGACTTTCACCTGCGCCTGCCCTGTGGTCGGCTTACTCACGCCACATGTTTTCGAAGCGCGTGAACTCTTTGAGGAAGGCCAGTTTGACCGTGCCCGTCGGGCCGTTGCGCTGTTTGGCGATGATGACTTCGGCCAGCCCCGCGTTCTCTTCCGTGCGGTTGTACTGTTCCTCTCGATAGATGAAGGCCACCACGTCTGCGTCCTGCTCGATGGCGCCCGATTCGCGCAGGTCTGCGAGTTGCGGGCGATGATCCGTGCGCGCTTCCGGCGCACGCGAGAGTTGCGAAAGCGCGACGAGCGGGACGTTCAACTCCTTCGCCAGCCCCTTCAACTCGCGCGAGATTTGCGACACCTCCTGCTGCCGCGACTCCGAACGCCGCGACGAACCCGACATCAACTGCAAGTAATCGACGATGATCAGATCGAGCCGCTTCTGTTCCGCCGCGAGCCGCCGCGCCTTTGCGCGCATCTCCAGCACGGAGATGCCCGGCGTGTCGTCTATAAAAATCTTCGTCTCCGAAAGCGTGCCGAGCGCGCCCGCGAGCCGCGCCCATTCGTCGCGCGACAGGAAACCGGCGCGGAAACGGTGCGCGTCAACGTGCCCTTCCGAACAGAGCATGCGCATCACCAGAGACTCTTTCGACATTTCGAGCGAGAACACGCCGACCACGGCGTTCGCCTGAATCGCAGCGTTCTGCGCGAGCGTCAGGCAGAGCGAAGTCTTGCCCATCGAGGGGCGCGCGGCGACGATGATCAAGTCCGAAGGTTGCAGCCCGGAAGTCATCGTGTCGAGTTCGTTGAAGCCGGTCGTCAGCCCGGTCAGCACTGCGCCGCGCCCGCCGAGTTCCTGCACCTTTTCGAGAATCGCATCGGCGATGGGTTTGACGGGTGAGAAGCCCTGGCGGGTGCGCTCGTCTGCGAGCGCGAAGATCATCTGCTCGGCGTGGTCGAGAATGATCGAGGCGTCGTCTTCCGCTTCGAGCGCTTCGCTCGTGATCTTGTTGGCGACCTTGACGAGTTGCCTGAGCATCGACGCATCGTGCACCAGTTTGGCGTAGTGCACGATGTTCGAGAAATGGGGCAGGCCGTAAGTGAGTTCGGAGATGAAGGCGATGCCGCCGACCTGTTCGAGCGAACCGTCGCGCCGGAGTTCTTCACCGATGAGGATCGGGTTGATCTCCGCGCCGCGCTCGCTCATCGAGATCATGGCGCGGAAGAGATGATAGTGTGCGCGGACGTAGAAGTCGTCGGGCTTTAAGAGTTCGATGGCCTGATTGACGAGGCCGTTATCGAGGATGATGGCTCCGAGGATGGCTCGTTCGGCCTCCGCGCTGTGCGGAAGCGGGCGTTCGAGCATTTGATCGCGCATCGAATCGGAAGCGAAATTTTTGACCATCGGGAGACTCGGGAGCTAGTGCAGGAAGACCGAATAAAAAACTGCTGTTAGCAGCACGCGGGGTCGCTCTCAAACAGGAAACCGGAACGGGCGAGAGCGACGCGCTGACAGCATACTATAGGCCAAGCGGGCGCGACAACGTTTAGTTGCCGCGCCCGCCCGTCTGTCTGAGTTTTACTCGCCGCCTTCGCCCGCCGCGCCCGTCGCTTCCGTGGAAGCACCGGCAGTCGCGTCGGCCTCTGGGGTCGCCGCTTCGGGCGCAGCCGCCGTCGCTTCGCCCGCCGCCACAGCGCCGCCTTCGGGCGTGACGATGACGGGAATCTCGACGTTCACTTCGCGATGCAGGCGCACGCGCACGGAGAACTCGCCCGTCTCCTTGATCGCTTCCGCGAGATGGATGCGGCGACGGTCGAACTCGTAGCCCTGTGCTCTGAGGGCTTCCTGAATGTCCATCGAAGTGACCGAGCCGTAGAGCATGCCGTGTTCGCCGACCTTGCGCTCGAAGGTCAGGCGCAGAGCGTTCATCTGTCCGGCCTGCGCCTCGGCTCCGGCGCGCTCCGTCGCTTCCTTACGCAAGAGCGCGCCGCGCTCCTGTTCGATCTGCTTGACGTTTGAAGCCGTCGCCTGCACGGCGAGTTTGCGTGGCAGCAGGTAGTTGCGCGCGTAGCCCGCGCGGACTTTGACGATCTCGCCGCGCGCTCCCAGGTTATCAATATCTTCACGCAAGAGGACTTGTGTGTTTGCCATAATCTTTTGAGTCCCTCCTTTTTACGAGTCTGCGGCGTAGGGTAAGAGCGCGATGTTGCGCGCGCGTTTGATGGCCTCGGCCAGCATGCGTTGATGCGGCGCGCACGATCCCGAAATGCGACGCGGCAAAACTTTGCTGCGCTCCGGGATGTAGTTCGTCAACAACTTCACGTCCTTGAAATCTATGATGTCAACTTTATCCAGACAGAAGCGGCAGACTTTGCGGCGACGAAACCTGCCGCGCGCGCCGCCACCGCCGCCGCGACCTCCGCCCATGCCGCCACCGCCGCCGAAGCGACCGCCACGGTCGTCGTCATTTCCGAAATCACGTTCACGATCACGATCAAAATTTCTCGACATAATTTTCCTCTCTCAAACTCTCCGGCCACCAACTGGCCGTTCAGGCGACTCACGCAGCGCGCTGGCGCAGACAAGTTATCAACTCGAAAGGCGCGCCCGTTGTGGCCGCGAAAAGTTCACGCCCGCTCCAGCCTGCTGCGGCGGCGCGACGCGTGTGCGCGGTCTACTCGTCGTCTTCGTCTGCGACAGCGACCGGCGCGGCGGCGACAGCCGTAGCCGCACCGCTACCGCTTCCGCGTGCGCTGCCCTTCTCCGGACGCCTGCTCGCCTTGCGTGCGCGACGCTCCTTGAACTTCTCCGCGCGGCGACGGTCTTCGTCCACGCGCACGGTGAGATAGCGCATCACTTGATCGCTGACGCGCATGCGGCGTTCGAGTTCGGCGATCTCGCCGCCCGAGCCTTCGATCTCGAAGAGCATAAACTGGCCTTCGGTGTTGCGCCCGATCTTGTAGGCCAAGTGCCTGCGCCCCATGCTCTCGGATTTGGTGATCGCGCCGCCTTGATCGGTGACGATCTTTTGCAGGTTTTCGACGAGGCGGGTCGAGTCTTCTTCGCCCGTCGCCGGGTCTATGATGAAGACCACTTCGTAAATTCTCTTCTCAGCCAAAATTCATCCTCCTTATGGATGTCTAGCCTCGGCCTTGTGGCGGAAGCAAGAAGGAAAAGAACAGTGACGAGTGACAGGTGACGAGTGACGGGTTAAAGCAAAACTTATCTTGTTCCTGCTTTAACTCTTCACTTGTCACCCGTCACTTGTCACTGTTGTAAGTTGCCATTGCTTTGTCAATGCCGTCTCGGACGACGGCGCGGATCGCGTCTGCGCTCCGTTCTAAAACTTTGTCCAGTTCGCCCCGTGCGCTTGGCGGGAAGCGTTCGAGGACGTATCGCTTGGCGTCTGCGAGGGGGTGTTCGGGTTGAATCCCGATGCGCAGACGTATGAACTCATCGGTTCCCGTCTGCGCGATGATGCTCTTCAAACCGTTGTGGCCGCCGCTCGACCCTCGCGCCCGCAGGCGCAGCGTGCCGAAAGGCAACGCGAGATCGTCGCTGATGACGATCAAACTACCAGCCGCTTTCAACTCACGCTTGCGCAGCAGGCATTGCACCGACTCGCCGCTCAGATTCATGTAAGTCTGCGGCTTGACGAGTTCGACGCCCCGGTTTTCTATCTCGGCGCGTCCGACGAGCGCGCGGCACTCGGCGCGTTTCACGTCGCGCCCGCCCGCGTGCGCCAGCAAATCCACGACCATGAAGCCGAGATTGTGGCGCGTCCATTCATATTGCGCGCCCGGATTGCCCAGCCCGACGATAAGCATGAGAAAACAGGGGAAGGGATAGAGGGGAAAGGAAGAGAAAGGAGACGCGGGATAAGCACCCGCCGCCCTTCGCCTCCCCCTTTTCCCGGACTCCGTTAGGCTTCGTCGCCCTCGTCGTCCTTCTTGCCCTTGCCGATAACTTCCGGCTCCGCGCCCTCTTCGTCAGTCGTCGCAGGAGTTTCGACCGGCTCGTCCTGGACGATGCCGACGGTGGCGAGCACCATCTCCGGCTCGTTCAGAATTTCGATCTTCTCATCCGCCGGAATATCCGAAACGTGCAGCACATCGTGGACGCCGAGGTTGGAGACATCGAGATCAATCGAGTCGGGGATGTCGCGCGGGCGCACGCGGATGTTGATTTCACGCACCATCTGTTCGAGCACGCCGCCGCCCTCGGTCACGCCGATGGGTTCGCCCGTCAGGTGCAGCGGCACGGCGACTTCGATCTTCTGGCCGCGCACGAGGCGACGCAAATCCGCGTGCACCAGACGACCGCGCACCGGATCGATCTGCCGGTCGAGGAACATCACGTCGTGCCCGCCTTCGCCGTCCACGTCGAGCGTGAAGATCGTGTTATGCCCGCTCTCCGTGCGCAGGATCGCCGCCAGTTCCGCCAGCGAAGCGGAAGCCGACACGGAATCGCCTTCGCCGCCGTAGATCGTCAACGGCACTCTGCCGCTCGCGCGCAGGCGGCGCGCATCGTTTTTGCCGCGTCCTTCGCGGCGCGCCGCGTTAATAATAAATTCTTTCTTCTCTGCCATAATTTCAACTCGCTCTTTCTAGCGTGTGCACGCTCAGTTTTTGCCCTTCACACGAAGAGCGAAGAGACGCTCGTCTCCTCATGGATCGACTTGATCGCTTTCGCCAGCAGCGGCGCGATACTCAGAACCTCTATATTATCCAACTCGTTCTCCTTCCCATCGAAAGGGATCGTGTTGGTCGTGACGACCTGCTCGATGTCCGACTTGGTCAACTGTTCGCAAGCCCGCCCCGACAGCACCGCGTGCGTGAAGCAGGCGTGAATCCTATCCGCGCCCGCATCTTTTAAAGCCTTCGCCACCTTCGTCAAAGACCCGCCCGTATCGCACATATCGTCCACGATCAGGCAATTGCGACCGCGCACGTCGCCGACGACGTTCATCACTTCGGCCACGTTCGCCTTCTCGCGCCGCTTGTCGCAGAGCGCGAGTTCGGCGTTCAGGCGTTTGGCGTAAGCGCGTGCGCGCTCCGCGCCGCCCGTGTCGGGTGCAACCACGGTCAGGCGCGCCATAGGATTCGCCTGATAATGGCCGATGAAGACGGGCGCGGCGTACAGGTGGTCAACCGGAATATCAAAGAAGCCTTGAATCTGCGCGGCGTGCAGGTCCATCGTCAGGATGCGGTCGGCTCCGGCGGTGGCAATCAGATTCGCGACGAGTTTGGCGGCAATCGAGACGCGCGGGCGATCCTTTTTGTCCGAACGCGCATAACCGTAATACGGAATCACCGCCGTCACGCGTTCGGCAGACGAACGACGAAAGGCATCGAGCATGACGAGCAGTTCCATCAAGTTCGCGTCGGTCGGCGGGCAGGTCGGCTGGACGATAAACACGTCGCCGCCACGCACGTTCTCTGTGATCTGAAAATTGAACTCGCCGTCCGAGAAACGCTCCGTCGTCGCGCTGCCGGGGTCGCAGCCGAGTTCGCTGCAAATCTCCCGCGTCAATTCGCGGTTCGCGTTGCCGGAGAAAACTTTGATGCCGCCCGTCGTACTCATAAGAAGACAGTGACGAGTGACAAGTGACGAGTGACAGGTTAGAACAAGTTTTTGGTATTCAACTTGTCACTTGCCACTCGCTACCTGTCACTGGCTTAAAGGCTGGGGCGGAAGGATTCGAACCTACGAATGCCGGATCCAAAGACCGGTGCCTTACCACTTGGCGACGCCCCAATGCTGCTCTCACGCGCTCGCGCCTGACCCGCCTGCGCGCTGAATCAAAACCTGTCCGCACCGAACGCTTCCACGTATGTCGCACGCGCTACGGTCGTGCAGGCGAAAACCTGCCAGTTCGTCTCGACCTGCAACCTGCCACTCACGCGTTCGCGCTCTTCCGGACTATCAAAGAGAGCGAAGACGCTCGCTCCGCTACCCGAGAGCAAAGCCTTGCCTGCGCCCGCCGCGACGAGCGACGAGCGCGCCCGCTCAATCTGAGGATAGAGGCGATAGACGACGCGCTCGAAATCGTTTTCCAGCATTGCATGCAGTGAACCTGAAATTTCAGCCTGCACGCGAGAAACAGTGAGATTAGCGGGCGAAAGTGGCTTTGTCAAGGCGGGCGCGTTCAACGATTTATAAGCCTCCGCCGTCGAAACATTGACATCCGGTGTGATGAGCAGAAGGTGCCGTGGCGGGAGGTCTGCGAGCGTGTGAATGTCCGTTCCCCGCCCTGTGCCGAGAGCCGTGCCGCCCGTCAGGAAGAAGGGCACGTCCGCGCCGAGCGACGCGCCGATTTCGGCGAGCGTCTGCCGCTCAGTCTCAATTTCCCACAGGCGCGCGAGGCCGACGAGCGTGACGGCTGCGTTTGAAGAACCGCCGCCCAGACCGCCGCCCGCCGGAATCTTCTTGCGTAGTTCGACGCTCGCGCCGCGACTGACGCCGTAGCGTTCGCGCAGGGCGACCGCCGCACGGTGCACGAGATTCGTCTCGTCGCAGGGAATGTCCGGCGCGTCGCAGGTGAGTTCGAGTTGTTCATCGTCTCGACTGCGGAACGTGAGTTCGTCGCGCAGCGAGATGGTCTGGAAGACTGTGTGGAGTTCGTGGTAGCCGTCGGCGCGGCGTCCGAGCACGCGCAGAGTGAGATTGATCTTGGCGAATGATGGAAGTGTGAATCGTGTTTCCGGCAAAATAGAGAGAAATTTCAACGGGCAAAAATTCAGCGCAAAAGTTTACCGGCGGGCAAAAGTTTAGCGGCTGGCCTCTCTTAAAATTAGAGCGCCAGCCGCGTCGTATTTTAGAAGTCGCTCTTCCAGCGGCTCTAGCGCGTGACGAACACCTGCGTGAAGAAGACGCGCCCGTCGGCGGCGCGTGCCACGCCGACGCCGGAATGCGTGAAGCCGTCGCGCAGCATGTTGGCGCGATGCTTGGGCGACGCCAGCCAACGCTGGACGGCGAAGGCCGCCGGGTCGTCGTAGCCGGAATTATACGCGATGTTCTCCGCAATCGCGCTCCACCCGCAGACGCCGCACGCGCGTGCGCGCATCGTCATGTTCTCGCCTTGCGGGTTCGTGTGGTCGAAGAAGTTCTGCCGCGCCATGTTCTCGGAATGCAGGCGCGCCATGCGCGTCAGTTCCGCGTCCCACACCAGAGCCGACTCGCCGCGTGCGCGCCGTTCCCGGTTGATGAGATCGAAGGCGCGCTGCTCGTCGCTCGACGCGTTGACGCGCGCGGTGCGCGGGCGCGAGGCCGCGCTTGTCATCGAAGCGTTCATCAGCCGCGCGTTCGTCTCGCACGCTTCGGAGCGCGAAGCGTTGCTCACGCCGCCGTTTGTGACTCCGATGAGTCGGGCGACAGGGCGCACGGCTTTCGTCTGGGCTTCGACGGCGGAAAACATTCCGGCGGCGAAGAGGCAGGCAAAGACTGGAAGCGCAAACCGGGCGTGTCGGCGCACACGCAGGCCAGGACAGGGGAACAGATTGTAGCGCGTCATCGGGGGTTACAACTCTCTTTATTCTTAAATTTAGAACCGAGAGGAGGGCTTTGCTAACGGCCTGACCGAAAAGGGGCAATCGATCAAACTAAAGCCAGTGTATCGCGCGACCCCGACACCGTCAATATGTCATTTTTACACGGTCGAGACTGACCCCGAACAAGCAATCGCGCGTTACGAATCGCGTCGCTTACTTGGCGGCCTCGCTGCCGATTTTGGCCTTGAGACGGGTGATGTCCGAGGCGTCGGTGGTGAGTCCGATGGCTTTGCGCCAGAAGGCGCGTGCCTGTTCGGTCTGGCCGCGTTTGTGGTGGAGGTCGCCGAGATGCTCCTGCACGGTGGAGGAACGCGTGTTGCGGCGCGCGGCGTCGTTTAAGTAGCGTTCGGCTTCGTCAAGTTGGCCGAGTTTGAAATAGACCCAGCCGAGACTGTCGAGATAGTTGGGATTGGTCGGCTCCGACTTCACGGCGCGCTTGATCATGTCGAGCGCTTCGGGCAGACGCTCGCCTCGCTCGGTGAGAAAGTAGCCGAGGTTGTTGAGCGCGGTCGCGTCGTTCGGCGACTTGGAGAGGATGCGGCGCAGAGACTCTTCCGCGCCTTTCGTGTCGCCCGCGCGTTCCTGTGCGGAAGAGAGCATGACGAGGGCTTGCGTGACGAGTTGCGGCTGA
>DASWNS010000298.1:0-3211 GCA_036399115.1 Pyrinomonadaceae bacterium
TCTGATAGCAACAACATTCTAGTCACTGTTCTGACTAGTAGCAAGCGACGGGCGTGGCTGACTGCCTTATCGGGAGAAAAATCCTGATGGGCAATCCGCGTGAGCGACCCGCCCGGCTCGCCGAAAAGTTGCTTCAGATACGTATCGCGCTCGGCCTTTCGCAGAGCCAGATGCTCAAGCGTGTCGGACTTGGAACGGGTTATAGAAACTACATTTCACAATTTGAAAATGGGGAGCGTGAGCCAACGCTTGCGATTCTTTTAGAATACGCACGCGCGGCGGGCGTCTATGTTGACGATCTGATTGACGACGAGTTTGACTTGCCTGAAAAGATTCCCGGCGTGGTGAGGTACGAAGGAATCAAGCGCAAGGCCGGGGCGCGTGGCAAGAAGCATTGAACGGCGCGGGCAATGAATTCGGGCGCGTCCGGTCTTTTATGAATTGGCCTCGCCGCTTCCTTCCGCCGCCCGCAAATCTTGCAACAGCACTTACACTAGAATCTTGATCCAGCCGTCTTCGATGCGGACTTCGTAGGCTTCGAGGCTTTCGGCGGGGCGGCCTAGACACTGGCCGGTCTGTAGGTCGAAACGCCAGCCGTGCCAGTCGCATTCGACGGTTGTGCCGCAGAGGTTGCCGTCGGCGAGCGGCGCGCCCCTGTGCGGGCAGAAGTTCTCGACGGCGTAGAAACGGCCTTCCACGTTGTAGAGCGCGAGTTCCGTGCCGTCTTTGAGTTCGACGGTTGCGCCGCGTCCCTCCGGCACGTCTTCGACGCGACCGACGGTGACGAGCGTGCCGGTGCGCGCCGGGCGTCTGGAGTTTTGATATCTGGAATTGAAGGTTTGCATCGCTGCCTGAGAGCGTAACAAAATGGTCTGCCGTTAGGCAAAAGCGCGCAAGGTTCGGGCGCGGCGCGCGTTCAGGAGAGGCGGGCGCGGAAGGAAGAGTTTCGCGCGTCGAGTCACGGACGGTACTCTCTCGCCGCCGCGCTGGCCGGGACGCTCGCCGCGCCGCGAAACGTAAAGTTGGGAAAGGAAACGGAGAGACATGAAAAGAAGAATCTTGTTGCAGGCAACGCTGGTTGCCATGTTGAGTTTGATGTTCGTGGCCGCAGGAGCGGCGCAGGAGACTACGGGGCGCGGGCAGAGCGAAGGCGGCGCGGTTTTGGCGGCGGGAGCGACGCGCGTGGTCGTCTCCGGCGATTCGCTCGTGCAGGCGCGACCGGACACGGCGATGATCTCCGTCGCGGTCGTGACGCAGGCGCAGACGGCGCTGGCCGCACAGCAGGAGAACGCACGGCGGAGCGAGGCGATGGTGCGCGCCTTGAAGTCGGCGGCGGGCGCGGGCGCGGAAGTGGAGACGAGCGGCTACAGTTTGCAGCCGCAATACACTTATCGCGAAAATCAGCAGCCGCTCATCAGAGGTTATGAAGCGCGCAACACCGTGAGCGTGACGCTCGGCGATCTCACGAAGGTTGGACCTGTGATTGACGCGGCGACGGCGGCGGGCGCAAACAACATAGACCATCTCGCCTTCACCCTGCGCCGCGATGAACCCGCGCGCGACGAGGCTCTCGGCAAGGCGACGCGCGAGGCTCTGCGCAAGGCGCAGGTGTTGGCGCAGGCTTTGGGCGGGCGCGTCGGGCGCATCATCGAAGTGCAGGAGGCGAGCGCGGGGCGTCCCGTCCCCATCTACGACATGCGCGCGATGCGCGGCGGCATTGCCTCACAGGCGATGGAAGCGAAAACGCCCGTCGAGATTGGCACGCTCGACATACGCGGACAGGTGCAACTCGTCGCGGAGATCATCATCAACAAGTAGAAGCGCGCAAGGCGAAAGTGTGTGCGAAGGCGTGAGAGCTTTTCCGCCCGCGCTTTCGCCTTTCGCCTCCCGCCCTTCACCTTTCGCCTTCCGCCTTTCGTTTCTCTACTTCCGTTTTTCGCCCTCCACCTTTTGCCTTTTCACTTTTAACTTCTATAATTGCGGGCGTTCCCCTTGGAGTCTGAAAAGTGCGCGCACCGGGCGCGTGCGGCGAACGTCGCAGCGTGCGCCGTCGGCATGCGGATTGTCGCCGCCGTCGCTGCGGCAGAGGACGTTTGTGCTTCCGGTCGCAACGCCGGAGCGGTGTCGTCGTCGGCGCGCCGCACTTTCATCTTTGGAGATCATTTCAGGAGGAGATCATGTCGAGATACCGTGATGAGAGGGACGATGATTTTTACGGCGACCGCTCGCGTGCGCGGCGCGCCGGCTACGACGAAGACCGTGGCGAGCGTGAGCGCGGCGGCTACGGCGGCGCGCGTGAAGTCGGTGGCGGCGGACGCGATTATGACGACTACGGGCGCAGAAGAAGTACCAGCGGCGGCTACGGCGACCGTGAAGATTATCGCGACGAGCGCGAGCGCGGCGGCTACGCAGGCGGTGGCGTCGGGCGTCGTCCCGAAGGGCGTGACTACGACGAACGACCGCGCCGTTATGAAGACGACGACCGCGAGGGGCGTTCGATCTTTGAAGAGGGGCGCGATTTTTTTCGCGGACGCCGCAGCAGCAGTAGCGGCGAGACGCGGCGCGGCGCAACTCGCTCGCACGTCCGTTGCCGCGACATCATGACGCGCGACGTGACGGTTGCCACGCGCGACACGACGCTGGAAGAGGTCGCGCGCTTGATGAAGAACGAAGACACGGGCGTGATCCCCGTCGTTGATCGCGCCGAGACGCCGATCAGCACGCGCCCCGTGAGCGAGGTGGCCGCTTCCACCACCGGACTCGATGCGCCCGTCGGGACCAGCCTCGAAGCGCGCCGCGTGAACGCGACGATTCATGGCAACGGGCGGCTCGTCGGCTTGATCACGGACAGAGACATCGTGGTGCGCGCCATCGCCGAAGGCCGCGACCCGCGCACCACACGCGCCGAAGAGATCATGACCGAAGAGGTGCACACCGCGCATCCGAACGACCGCGTGATCGAAGCCATACGCAAGATGGGCGACAAACAGGTGCGCCGCATCCCCATCGTCGATCAAGACCGGACGCTGCGCGGCATCATCTCGATGGCCGACGTTGCGCTCGAAACCAACGACGACCGCGAACTGGCCGAAGCCCTCGAAGAGATATCGAGCGGCTCTTCGTTCTGGAACAGAATCTTCGGATAACAGAGTAATGAGTGATGAGTGATGAGTCAGAACCAAAGACGTGTCTTTCACTCATCACTCATCAC
>DASWNS010000299.1:0-12551 GCA_036399115.1 Pyrinomonadaceae bacterium
TCGGTGTCCGCACGACGCGGCGATTGTTTTGATAGACCGTTACCGTGCGCCCGTTGCGCGTGCGGTAAGTGGTCTGCGCCGCCGCCGTCGCCGACAGGCCGACCACGAGCGCGCACATCAGGAATGCGATTCTGACTCTGCTTTTCATTGCTGTCCTCCACCAAAGATTTGTCCGGGGAGAGACTGTCTATTTATTTAGTTGAAGGGGAGAGCCGGGTTCGTGTTTACGTGGTGCTGCGCGGGGCGGCGTTCGCGTTGCGGCGCGTGCGTCGCTCCTGGCGTCGCTGCTCGCGCTGCTGGCGTTCAGCCGCGAGTTGCGCCTTCTGCTCGGCGGTCAGCACGGCGTACATCTCCGACATCATGCGTGCGCGCTGAACTTCCATCTCGACGCGTGCGTTGGCGCGCGCCTGCGCTGCGGCGCGAACTTCGGCCTCGTTGAACGTGCCGCCGTTGAAGGCGTCGGAGCCGCCTCTGCGCTCACCGCCGCCACGCTGCCCACGCAGAGCCTTCGCGCTCTCGCGGTAACGCGCGGCGATCTGTTTCATCTGTTCCTTCTGCGCGTCCGTCAGGTTGAGGTTGGCCGCAAAATGGCCGCCGCCGAAGCCGCGACCCATGCCGCGCCCGCCCTTATGGTCGCCGCGCCCGCCGCCGTGACGCCCGACGTGATCTTTGCCGCCCTGTCCCTGCGTTGTGCCCTGCTGCGCGAATCCGACGATCCCCGACAGCGCCATCGTCCCGGCCAACGCCAGTCCGCCCACGATCTTTCTGGTACGAGTTAATTGCATCTGTTCTTCATCTCCAATGTTAAGTGAAATATCAAGAGCCGTATCGGACACAGGAGAGAATGAAGCCTCAATCCGGCCTACCAAGATGCAAGACGCCGAATTTGCGCGGGCGGTTACATGTTTTTAGTGATGAGCGATGGGTGATGAGTGATGAGTTGGAACTTTTTGTCTTTAACTCATCACTCATCGCCCACCACTCGTCGCTTATTCGGGGACGAGGGCGAGGCGGAAGCCCGCCAAAGACCAGTCGCCTTCGCCTGCGATCTCTGTGATGTAGGAGAAGTCGCCGGGGGAGTTTGAGCCGACGGCGAAACAGGTGGCGTTGCCCTGCGCGTCGCGGTAGAAGCCGAGTTCGAGCGTCTCGGTCGCGCTCCACTCTGGATGAAAGATGGTGCCGACGAGATTGAAGACGGCGGGCGGGCAGACCGTGACGCGGTAGTTTACGGGCAGCAACCCGCGCTGACGCCAATCTTCGTTCACCACGCGGATGAATTCGCGCAGGGAGAGATAGTTGTGCGCGTAGCGCGTGCCGTTCATCATCCCGGCGCGCCCCATGTAGGCGACGAACGGATCGGCCAGAGGATCATGCCCGTAGGTCGTGCCGTAAAACTGCCGGTTGCCGGGAAGGTAGCGCGGCTTGAGGGTCGTCTCCACGCCGATAATGCGCCCCTGATGGCGTCCGTGGCCGTTGAAGAGTTGTTCGCGATAACTGTGGCCGTGCTCGCGCGTCTTTGCGAGGTCGCGCGGAGCGGAAGGGTAGAGGCGCGCCAGATAAGCGTCGTCGAAGCGGACGGCCTCCGCCGATGGAATGAGGTGCCATTCAATGTTAAAGTGTCTGTGTCCCTCGGCCATTTCGGTTGGTAACTCGAAGCTCGCGGCTTCGGGCGCGACTAATTCGCGGCTCGCTTCGAGTCCGAAAAATTCGCGGAGCGCGCCCGTCCGTTCCCCCTGCCAATCAGACATAAAATGTTTACCCCCTCTGTGACATATTCGACACCCTAATTCATTTAATCTCAAGCCGCGCGGGCTGGCGCGGCAAGCGTAATAGCAAATTTAATCATCTCATCTACGACGGTAGAGAGAAATATTCATAACTAAAAATACGAATATTCATAACTGAAAATACGGATATTCATTAAGTGAGAATGCTGTAACCGATCTCCGGCGCGCTGCGTTTTCAAACTAATGCGGGTTCAAACTGAAAAGGTCAGAAGTCTATTTATGTCTGCTTTATTTAACTCCCCTAAAATACGCCTCGGCGCGTTGCTGTGTCTCGTCGTGCTCACGCTCGCGGTCTTGGGCGCGGCTTCGTGCGGTCGTCCCGACACGAAGGTTGACGTGAAGGTTGAAGCGAAGGAGGACGGCAAGGCCGGTGCGGCGAACGCCTCGGACGCGCCGCCCGTCGTCGTTACCACGGCGAAGGCGGAGGCGCGCGAACTGCCCTCCTATATTCAATCGACGGGCAGCCTCGTCGCCGAAGAGACTTCGGACGTGGCCTCGCAAGCCTCCGGGCAGGTGATCGCCACGCCGGTCAGCGTCGGCGCATTCGTCCGGCAGGGCGACGTGATCGCGCGCCTGAACGACAGGGACGCGCGCCTTCGTCTGCAACAGGCGCAGGCCGGGGTGCAACAGGCCATCGCCGGGGTGAGACAAGCGGAAGCGCGGCTCGGCCTCAGACCCGGCGGCAACTTCGACGCAAGCGCCATCCCCGAAGCGCGCGCCGCCAGTGCCAACCTCGAACAGGCGCAGGCCGAGTTGCGTCTGGCCGAAGCCAACGAGCGGCGTTATCGCGCGCTGGTCGAAACGGGCGACACGGCGGTCAGCACCTACGATCAATTTCGCACGCAGCGCGACACGGCGCGCGCACGCGTCAACGCCGCGCGCCAGCAATTAGAGTCCGCGCTCAACACTGCGCGCCAGAGCAATCAGGCCATCCAGACAGCGGAGGCCGCCGTCTCCTCGGCGCGCGCGCAGGTCGCCATCGCGCAGAAGGCCGTGGCGGATGCGGTGATTCGCGCGCCTTACGCCGGGTACATCAGCAATCGCCCCGTCGCCGTCGGCGAATACGTGACGCCTTCGGGCATCATTGCGACCGTCCTGCGCACGAACCCGATCAAGTTGCAGTTGCAGGTGCAGGAATCGGAAGTGCCTTTCATCACGCCGGGCATGGGCGTCTCGCTCGAAGTTGACGCGCACCGCGAACGGAAGTTTGCCGGACGCGTCACGGCGGTCAACCCCGCGATTGATCCTGTCTCGCGCGCGGCGACGATTGAAGCCTCGGTCGAAAACGCCGACAACGCGCTGCGCTCCGGCATGTTTGCCACCGCCCGCGTCGTACGGCAGGGCGGGAACAGGTCGGTCTTCGTGCCGCGCGCCGCCCTCGTCTCGGATCAAAACACGCAGTCCTATCGAGTCTTCGTGATTGATAAAGAGACTGCGAAACTGCGCGTCGTGCAGATCGGCGTGGAAGAAGGCGGCATGGTGCAGATACTTTCCGGCGTCAACGCAGACGAAGTGGTAGCGACGAGCAATCTCGAACAACTTTTTGAAGGCGCACGCGTAAGACAGTGAAACTGTTAGCCGTTAGCTCTTAGTTGAAACGAAAAGTTCCGGCCCACAGCTGACAGCCCGCAAAGCTCTTGAGGATTTATGCAAAAACTAGCTGAAATTTGTGTCCGTCGCCCCGTTTTCGCGACCGTCATTATTTTGCTCCTGACCGTCATCGGCGGTTTCTCTTTCTTCACGCTCGGCGTCGACCGCTTCCCGAAGATTGATATTCCGACCGTTTCGGTTTCGACCTCGAATCCCGGCGCGGCTCCGCAGGAGATCGAAACCGAGATCACGGACATCATCGAAGGCGTCGTCAACACCGTCCCCGGCATTGACGAAATGCGCTCCAGTTCCGCGCAGGGACGCTCGAACGTCACGATCAATTTCAATCTCGAAAAAGACCCTGACCTCGCCACGCAGGAAGTGCGCGACAAGATCAGCACCGTCATCAACCGTCTGCCGGAAACCGCCGACCCGCCCGTCGTGCGCAAGTCCGACCCGGATTCGCAGCCCGTCCTCGTCTATGCGATCAGCGCGCCGCGCTCCTCGGTTGAGTTGACCGACCTTGTCCAGAGGCAGATTCAGGAACGCATCGAATCGGCTGACGGCGTGGGCGAAGTGGTCGTCTTCGGTGGACGCCAGCGCGAGATCAAAGTCTACGTCGAACCGGATCGCCTGCGCGCCTACAACCTCTCGGTGACGGAAGTTTCCAACGCCCTGCGCCAGCAGAATCTCGAACTGCCCGGCGGGCGGCTCGACGAGGGCGCGCGCACGGTGACGCTGCGCACGCTGTCGAAGGTCACGAAGGTCGAAGACTTCAACAACATCGTCGTCGCCACGCGAAACAATTACCCGGTCAAGATCAGCGACATCGGGCGCGTCGAAGACAGCGGCGTTGACCCGACTTCGGCGGCCTCCCTCGACGGCGTTCCGTCCGTCTCGCTCGGCATCCGCAAACAGTCGGGCGCAAACACCATCGCCGTCATCGAAGGCGTCAAGGCGCGCATGGCGGAGATCATGCCGCTGCTGCCCCAAGACCTAAAGGTCGTCGTCACGCGCGACCAATCGGAGTTCATCGAGACGAGTCTGCACGCCATCGAAGAGCACCTCGTCGTCGGCGGCCTGCTCGCCGCCCTGATCGTCTTCCTGTTCCTCTGGAACTTCCGTTCGACGGTCATCGCCGCGCTCGCCATCCCGACTTCGATCATCGCCGCCTTCGCCGTCATCGCCGCGCTCGGCTACTCGCTCAACCAGATGACGATGCTTGCCCTGACCCTGATGGTCGGCATCGTGATTGACGACGCCATCGTCGTTTTGGAGAACATCTATCGCTTCGTCGAAGAGAAGGGGATGCACCCTTATCAGGCGGCGATTGAAGGCACGCGTGAGATCGGTCTGGCCGTCATGGCGACGACGCTCAGCCTGCTCGCCGTGTTCATCCCCGTCGGCTTTATGACCGGCATCGTCGGGCGTTTCATGTCGTCGTTCGGACTGACTTCCGCCGCCGCCATCGCCGTCTCTCTGATCGTTTCGTTTACGCTGACGCCGATGCTTGCGGCGCGGTGGATCAAGCCGCCGAAAGAGTCCATCACGCCCGAAGGCTTGCCCGCCGGAGCGGGCGCGGCGAGCGGCGGCGGAGACTCCGACGACCATAACCGGCACGCGACCGAACTCGACGAAGCTGCGGGCGAAACTGAGACGAAGGCGCACACCTCTTCGAAGGGCGGACGTTTTTATCGTCCGATTGATCGCTCTTATATGTGGATGCTTCGCTGGTCGATGGCGCATCGCTGGGTGGTGGTGGTGCTCTGCGTGGCGGTCGTCGCTTCGATCTGGCCGCTCTATAAATATGTCGGCTACAACTTTCTGCCTGACGAAGACGAGTCGGCCTTCCAGGTGAGTTTGCGCGCGCCGCAGGGCACGAGCCTCGCGGCGACGCAATCGGTGCTGGATCGCGTCGCGCGCGACGTGCGCGAGCAAATACCGGGCGTCAAGAACACGCTCGTCAACGCGGGCGGTTTCGGCGGCGGCGGTTCGCCCAATGCCGGTTCGGTTCAGGTGAGCCTCACGCCGGTTAAGGAGCGCGAATTTTCGCAGACCGAGTTGATCCAGAAGACGCGCGAGATGATTCGCAAGCGGAAGTATCCGAAGGAGTATGTGATCAATGCGTCGGGCGGTTCGTCCATCGGCGCGAGCCTCGGGCAGGGGCGCGGCGGTTCGTCGCTCGGCCTCTACATCAGTGGTCCCGAGATCAGTAAGCTCGACGAGTATTCGGAAAAACTGGTCGAACGCATCAAGAAGGACGAGAACTTCCGCGACGCGGATCGTTCGCTGCAACTGAGCAGCCCGGAGTTGCGCATCATCATCGACCGCCAGCGCGCCGCAGACCTCGGCGTGCGCGCGGGCGACGTGGCGCAGGCTTTGAACACGCTCGCCGCCGGGGCGCGCGTCACGACTTTCAGCGAAGGCTCGGATCAATACGACGTGGTGGTGCGCGCGGGCGAGGAGTTTCGTCGCACGCGCGAGAATCTGAGCCGCTTCACGGTAGCCTCTTCTTCGGGCGGCACGGTGGGCTTGGAGAAACTCGTGCGACTCGAAGAAGGCGAGAGTCCCGCTTCGATTGATCGCCTGAACCGCCAGAGACAGGTGACGATCTCCGCGAGCCTCGCGCCGAACGGCTCGGAGTCGGATGCCCTCGTCGCCGTACAGCGTTACGCGCAGGAATTGAACATGGACCCCGCTTATCGCACGGGCGTCACGGGTCAGTCGAAGGAGTTGCAGCGCGCGAACCAGTCGTTCATGCTGGCGTTCCTGCTCTCGTTCGTCTTCATGTACCTGATTCTCGCGGCGCAGTTCGAGTCGTTCATCCACCCGGTGACGATCCTCTTAACGCTGCCGCTCTCGATCCCGTTCGCGCTGCTGTCAACCTTGATCGCGGGGCAACGTCTGAACATCTTCTCCGCGCTCGGCATCCTGCTCCTCTTCGGCATCGTGAAGAAGAACGCGATTCTCCAGATTGACCACACGAACGAACTGCGCTCGCACGGCATGGAACGCTACAGCGCGATCCTGCAAGCGAACCGCGACCGCCTGCGCCCCATTTTGATGACGACCATCGCGCTCGTCGCGGGCATGATCCCGCTCATCCTGGGAAGCGGCGCGGGCGCGGCCACGAACCGTTCCATCGGCGTGCTCGTCGTCGGCGGTCAGAGCATGTGTCTGCTCTTAACGCTGCTCGCCGTGCCGGTCTTCTATTCGCTGTTTGAGGATGCGAAAGATTCGCGCGTGTGGGGCTATGTCGGGGATCGCTTCAACAATTTCAAGGGGGGCGCGGGGCGTCGTCTCTCAGACGCTTATGCGGGCGTGACGGGTTCGTTCGCGCGCAGGCCGAAGACGGTCACGCCAAAGGTGGCGAGGCCGCTCACGCGCCAGACGGCAAAGGATGGCTATGCAGATAATGTTTCTTCAGGTGATTAAGAGTTTGCTTCGCGTCGGCGGCAAGGCGCACAAGTGGGGAGCGGTCTTCGTCTCGGCATTAATGTTGTGCGTGCCTGTGGCAACGCTCGCGCAGAGCCAGACGCAGACGCCGCCTTCGTCGCAGCCGCAGCAGACGCCGCCCGCGGGTCAACGCCAGCCGCCGCGACAACCCGGCTCGCCGCCTCCGGCGACCACGGAGTTGCCGCCCAACTCGGCCACGGCTCCCGTGCGTCCCGACAACGAAGCGCAGCAGAGCGTGCAGCCGCAAACGGGCGTCGAGCAACAGCGTCAACAGACGACGCCCAACACGCAGGGGCCGCGCCCGCCTTCGCCGCAGACGCCGAACGCTTCGCAGCAGACCGTGCCCGGACAGACGCAGAGCGCGACGCCCGCCGGAACTGCCAACCCGCAGACCAACACCGGGAACGCGCCCGCCAGCGGCGTGAATACGACCGGCGGGGTGCAGCAAACGCCGGGGCAGAACGTCGGCACGTCGGGCGGCATCGCGCCCGCCGACTTGCCGACCGAGCCGCCGCCCGTCGCGCCGAACTTCGAAGCCGCCTCGCGCCCTCTGCCTTCGGCGGAGCGCGTCGGCGTGGACATCGCCGATCAATTGCCGATCACTCTGAACGAGGCCGTCGCGCTCGCACTGCAAAACAACAACGACATTGACGGCTCGCGCATCAACGTCGAGATCGCGGAGTTCAACCTGAACGCGGCGCGCGGTGTCTATGATCCGATCTTTTCGTCCGAGAGTTATTACGAGACGCGCACGACGCCGACGAGTTCGACCATCAGCGGCGGCGCGAACGGCTCCGTCACGCAGAAGGATTTGACGGGCGCGATGCGCCTCGGCGGCTTCTCGCCTTTCGCGGGTGGCAACTATCAACTCGACTTCTCTTCGACGCGCCTGAACACCACCAACCAGAACGCGACGCTCAACCCGCAGTTCCCGACGGCCTTTACGTTCACCTACGCGCAGCCGCTCCTGCGCGGCCTGCGCTTCGACAACAACCGTCGCACCATCGAGATCGCCAAGAAGAATCTCAGTTTGACTGACGCGCAGTTTCGCCAGCGCGCCATCGAAGTGATCTCGCAGGTCGAACAATCCTACTGGGATTTGGTCTTTGCGCTCCGAAATTTGCAGGTGCAGATCGACGCCGTGAAGCAGGCGCGCGTGCAGGTGGAGAGCAATCAGAGGCTCGTGGCGCAGGGCGTGCTCGCGCCCATCGACATCGTTGCGGCCAACACGCAGGTCACCACCTTCGAGCAGAACGTCTATACCGCGCAGGAGTCCGTGACGCGCGCCGAGAACACTCTGAAGACGCTCATCCTCGCAGACCGCACCGCCGCGCTCTGGTCGCGTCCTTTGACGCCGATCACGCCCGTCAGTTTAGAGCCGCCGCGCGTGCCGCTCGAACAGGCGGTCAAAGCCGCGATTGATAATCGTCCCGAACTCGCGCAGCTACAGACGAGCGCGGAGATTAACCAGATCGACACGCGTTTCTTCCGCGACCAGTCGAAGCCGCAAATTGATCTCGTCGGCACTTACACCTCGGTCGGCCTCGCGGGTTCGACCGTCTCGCCGACGATCAATCCCAACACGAGCGCGAACGCGCAGTTGCGCACGCGCGTCAACGAACTCTCCACGCTCGCCGGACTCACGCCGCTCGAAACGACCACCGGCACGACGGGCAGCACCGTCAACCCGAACCTCGTCGGCGGCTACCCGCAGTCGCTCTCGAACCTGCTCGGCAACGACTACCCGACTTATCGCGTCGGCGTGCGCGTCGAGTTGCCGTTTCGCAATCGCACGGCGCAGGCCAACCTCGGTCGCTCGCTCGCGGAAGGCCGCCGCATCGTCAACCAGCGCGCGCAGACGGAGCAACTCATCGAAGCCGACGTGCGCAACGCCACGCAGACGCTCCGCTCGGCGGAAGCGCGTCTCGCCTCCGCCGCCGCCACGCGCTCGTCCGCCGAACAGCAATACGAGAGCGAGCAGAGGCAATTCAGGGCGGGCACCACGACCGTCTTTCTCGTCCTGCAAAGACAGAACGAACTCCTGGCCGCGCGCGGTCGAGAGCTACAGGCGCAGACTGATCTCAACAAGGCCATCGCGGAGTTTCAACGCGCGACGGGCAACACGCTCGGCGCAAACAATGTCTCGGTGCGCGCCTCTCGGCAACTCCACTTGAGTCCGGAAGCCACCGCCGACCTCGACACGTCGCTCGTTATCCCGGCAGCGTCGCCGTCGAAGCCGAACGCGGGCGACGCAGTGACGACGACGGCGGGAACCAGAGCGAATGAAAAATAGTCTCGCGCAAAAGTCTCGGAACAGGCGAAAGCTCAAAGCCGCGATCTACTACGGCCTCGCGCTCGCTATGTTTGTCGTCCTCGCCACCTGCGCCGGTTGCCAATCTTCACGGAGCACGAACGAAGCGGCACGCGGGATCGTGATCGTGAACGCCCCTGCGGCGGGCGAGGTGCGGCGCGTGCTCGTGCGCGAGGGAATGGTTGTCGGCGCAGGGACGCCGGTTGTCGAAATCACCGTCCGCACTGAAGCGCAGAACAACGCGCCTCAGCAACAGGCGGAAGACCCCGTGGCGCGCGCGGGGAGAAACATCGGGGTGGCGCAGGCCAACATCGAGACGGCGAGAGCCGAAGCGGTGCGCGCCGAAGTGGAGGTGCAACGCTTGACGCCGCTCGTCGCTTCCGGCGATGCCCCGCAAGCGCAACTCGACGGCGCGCGTGCCGATTATGAACGCGCGCAGCGGCGTCTACAGGAGGCGCAGAACGCGGCTCAGGACGCGCAATCCGGCCTCGTCGCCGCGCGCCAGCCGCCGCGCAACCCGGCCACCGCCAATCCTCCTGCGCCGACGGAGAAGATCATCGTTGCCGAAGCCACTTCCGCCGGGACGGTGAGCGTCGTCAACGCGCGGGTCGGCGACCGCGTGACCGCAGGGCAACCGCTGGCGACGCTGCGCGCCGCTCAGTAGTCAGGTCGAGCACGAGCGAGTATGGCTTCCAAAGTTTCAGCCTCTCATAAACGAAGGACTTCCAAAGTCTCTGTCTCTCGCGAGCGAATGGTTTCCGAAGTCTCAGCTTCCAACATCGGACCCCGCGAACGGCGCAAGCGGCGACTGCTCGGCATCGTGGCCTTGACCGTCGGCGTCGCGACGGCCTTCGTGCTGGTCATCTTCGAAGCGCCGCGCCTGTCGCGCGCCGTCATCTTCTTTCCCGTGTGGCTGGCGGGGCTGGGCTTGTTGCAGGCGCGCGAGCGAACCTGCATCGCGCTCGCCGCGCGCGGAACGTGCAACCTCGACGCGGGCGAAGAGGCGATTGAAGACGAAGGCTTGATCGAAGAACTGCGCGGCAAATCGAGGCTCATACATAGACGCGCGCTCGTCACCGCTATCGCCATCACGCTCCTCGCGCTCGTCTTTCCCTGAGCCGGAGATCGGAGTGCCGCCCGGCTCCTTTAATCCTCTCGCCCGCGCCTCTGCAACTCTTCCGAAATTAAGTCTCGCGCCGCTTCGCGCTCGCCTTCGCCTCCGTTGTTCATTTGACTTTAGAGCCTCTATCAGTGCTATTTTCATAGCCCTTCACCGCACACACGCAAGTTGAAGCAGGAAAATCAGCCATGTGCGCGGCCAGTAAAAACGCGTTTTGCGGCATCTAAACGGTGACGGCAGAGGGAATTTAAGGACTCGTGACGGTGTTTCGAGAGAACACCTTTTGATTCGAAGGGAATGGAATGACGAAGAATTTAGTCATAGTTGAATCGCCTGCGAAGGCCAAGACGATTGGAAAATATCTGGGCGCGGACTATCGCGTGATGGCCTCGCTCGGCCACATCAAAGACCTACCGTCGAAGGGTCTGGGCGTTGACGTAGAGCATGATTTCGCCACGTCCTACGAAGTGATCCCCGACACGAAGAAACGCAATAACAAAAAGACCGTCACCGAACTCAAGAAGGCCGCGCGCGAGGCCGACGCCATCTACTTGGCCGCCGACCCTGACCGCGAAGGCGAAGCGATCTGCCAGCACCTCGCGGAAGAGATCGTGCCGAAGCGACCGAAGAAGCCTTCCTACCGCGTGATGTTCAACGAGATCACGAAGCGCGCGGTGCAGGAAGCCTTCAAAGAGCCGAAGCAGATCGACGAAAATCTGGTTGACGCGCAACAGGCCAGACGCGTGCTCGACCGTCTCGTCGGTTACAAAGTTTCGCCCTTGCTGTGTCGCACGGTCGGCGGGCGTCTGAGCGCGGGGCGCGTGCAGTCGGTCGCGTTGCGCATGGTGGTCGAACGCGAACGCGAGATCGAAAAGTTTCTCAAGACGGAATACTGGACGGTGACGGCGAACCTCGCGGCGAACCTGCCGCCCGCCTTCGACGCGCGCCTGCTTCGCATTGGCGAGCAGACCGTCAAGACCGGCAGCTTCGATCAGGAAGTTAAGAAGAACGAGGTTTTGATCTCGAACGAGGCGCAGGCGACGGAGATCGTCGCGGAAGCGGGAGCGCAGCAGTTTCGCGTCGCGGAGGTGACGACGAAGGAGCGCAAGCGCAATCCCGTGCCGCCCTTCATCACTTCGAAGCTGCAACAGGAATCGGCGCGCAAACTCGGCTTCGCGGTGAAGAAGACGATGATGGTCGCGCAGAAACTCTACGAGGGCGTGGAGATCGGCGCGGAAGGCGCGGTCGGGTTGATCACCTACATGCGCACGGATTCGACGCGCGTGTCGGAGACGGCCTTGCAGGAGGTGCGCGATTTCGTCGGCGGTCAATACGGCGAGAATTATCTGCCGGAGAAGGCGATTCACTACCGCTCGAAGAAGGACGCGCAGGACGCGCACGAAGCCATCCGCCCGTCGGACGTGAGGCGCACGCCCGATTCTCTGGCGCGCTATCTGAGCAGTGAAGAGTTGAAACTTTATCGCCTGATCTGGCAGCGGTTCGTGGCGTCGCAGATGATGCCCGCCGTCTTTGATCAAACGACGATTGATATCGAAGCGGGACGCTTCCTGTTTCGCGCGAGCGGGTCGGTCTTGAAGTTCGACGGCTTCCTGCGCGTCTATGAAGAAGGGCGCGATGAGAAGTCGGAGGAGGACGAAGAGGCTGCACGCAAGTTGCCGCTCGTGCAACAGGGCGACGAGTTGAAGTTGAACTCCGTCCTGCCCGAACAGCATTTCACCGAACCGCCGCCGCGCTATTCGGAAGCGACGCTCGTGAAGGCTCTCGAAGAGAAAGGCATCGGGCGGCCTTCCACCTATGCCGCGATCATGACCACGATTCTCGATCGAGAGTATGTGGAAAAGCTGGAAGGGCGTTTTCACCCGACGGCTCTGGGGACGACCGTAAACGATCTGCTCGTAGATAGTTTCGGCGACCTCTTCAACGAGTCGTACACGGCGCGGATGGAACAGGAACTCGACGAGATCGGGGAAGGGAAGTTGAAATGGACGACGGCGCTCCATGAGTTCTACGGGAAGTTTGCGAAGGATTTGAAGATCGCCGAAGTCGAGATGAAGAAGAAGAAGGTGGAGGCCATCCCGACCGACGAGATATGCGAAAACTGCGGCGCGGGAATGGTCATCAAGTTCGGACGCTTCGGCCAGTTCCTCGCCTGCTCGAATTATCCCGAATGTCGCACGACGCGCGAGATCGCGAAGCCGCAAGCGGCGGCGGCTGACGGCAACGGTGGTAGCGGCGCGGCGGCGAAAGCGGGCGCGGGCGAGGCGGG
>DASWNS010000300.1:0-16441 GCA_036399115.1 Pyrinomonadaceae bacterium
TTTGTGGTTACGCGCGCAAGAAGTTCGCCCGCCGTCAACTGTCAGGTGGACAGGTAAGTGATATTCGACGCGAGATCGAGGTCGTCGCTGAACTGTGGGTTCTTGAAGGCAAACGTGTTCGCGCCGGGGAAGACGAAGTCGTTCGTCGTGGATAGCACCGATTTGATCGCGGGCAGGACCGCGTCGAGGTTGGTCTGTACGTCTCCCTGTAGGCCGCCGAAATCCTTCACATACTGCGTCATCCCGCCCCCGAAACCCTCGATCACTTTTTGCCACCACTTCAAGTCGTGCCCGGCCACCGTAGGGGGGCTGTCGAAGTCGGAGTCAACGACGACGATGTCCAGACTGCCGTTGTCGGCGAGGTTCATCTGCAACCGGAGGTCGGCATACCAGGCATAGGTGGTTGCGGGCATGTCCGTCTCGTTGTCCGTCTCCGAAGAAGAGACGATCTCCGACGCGCTACAGGTGATCGTGCCGGATACGTGGATGGTGTCGCCGTTGAAAGTGATCCGGCAGTTCGAACTGTAGTGGGACGACACGATGGTAGTGACGCCCGACCCCGTCGTGTGGCTATCTTTACCACTCTCCTTGTAACTGTAATCGGCGACGACGTTGCCTGAGAGCGGCGGGTTGTGCATGGTGAAGGAGTTCGTGCCGCTGCCCTGTCCGAAGGTCACCTTGTCGTGTTTGGCGTTGGCGTTCACGGTCGGGCTGATGGTTTGCAGGATGCCGTTAAAGTGCGGGATGAGATAGTTGAGAATCAGATCATGCCTGACCGCCATCGTGCCCTGAACGCTGTTGTCGTCCACCCAGTTGAAGCCGAAGCCGGAGGGTGGGTTGGGCGGGAGCGGGCGATGATCGGTCATCAACAGATAGTTCAGCGTATCGAGGCCGGGGTTCGAATGGTTCCCGGTGGCATCGGTGTAGGGCGTGACGCAAAAGTCGAGGGCGGTGGGCATGAAGGTCGGCGGCTGCTGGTTGGCGGCGGTGGAATGGAGCGTGTAGCCGAAGATGGTGCCGCCCTGCGCTTGCTGTTGCTTGAGGTAGACTCTCATGATGCCGCTCAGAAGGGTAGCGGCGAGGTCTGGCATATTTTCGATGTTCTGGAACGTGTCAAAGGCCGCCGTGTTGAGGTCGAGGTAGAGTTGCTGGATGGAGAACATGTCCGGGCTGAGTTGGCCGACGTACCGGCTGACCGCCTGCCGGACATTCGCGGGCAGACTCTCCGGCGACACCTCCTTGAGCGCGAGATTGACGAGAAACCCGATGATCCACGGCTCGTTTCCGCTCTGCTTCACGTCGAACGGAGGCACACTGATTGACTTAAATTCCGCATTGCCGAAGGTGATGTTGTAACGCACGGTCTGGGGCTGGCCTTCATTGTAAAGCTGCACGATGTTGACGGGCGCGCCGTTCTCGACGGCGTAGCCGAGCGTGCCGGTGAAGGTGAAGACGGCGGCGTCAGGTGTGGTCGGGACGAAGTTGCCCTCTGCGTCCGCCGTGTAATAGAGCGCGACGTTCTTCTGCAACCCGTCGAGGAAGGTCGCCAGCATTTCGTTGATGGAGTTCTGCGTCACGGCGACGACGGTATCGTAAGAGGTGAGTTGAATTTGCTGGATCGTCATAGGCTTTAGAGAGTGGGAGGTGAAGGGTCAAGGTCTACTCGCCGGGGTGGACTCGGCGGCCAGCTTCAAGGAGTCTCGAATTGTCATTTAGCTTGCGAGGCAAGCAGGGTAATCTGCTGTGAGCCGAACATACAAGCGAGCGCATGAAGCTGTCAACAGAAATTTGATGCGCCGGAGCTGCGTTCTGAGCGACAAAGATGGAGAACGGTTAGCCTGCGATGGTGTAATATCTGCGCAGACCAAGTTACCGGGGTTGCCTCGCGCAACGTCATAGAGGAGAAGGCGTTGACTCGGAACATTCTCGTTCGAAACAATGTGAAAGTCTTCGGCAAGGGCACGCAGCCCATGCTGTTCGCACACGGCTTCGGCTGCGACCAGAACATGTGGCGTTTCGTGACGCCCGCGTTCGAGGAGCACTACCGCATCATTCTTTTCGATTACGTCGGATCGGGAAAGTCAGACCTTCAGGCGTACAGCCCGGAGCGATACGCCACGCTCGAAGGCTACACCGGGGACGTGCTCGACATCTGCGCCGAACTCGATCTGAGAGATGTCATCTTCGTCGGGCACTCTGTCAGCACCGTGGTCGGCATGCTGGCCTCCATCCGCGAACCGGAGCGATTCGCACGCCTCATCCTCGTCGGTCCCTCGCCCCGCTACATCAACGACCCGCCCGCCTATGTCGGCGGCTTTGATCGCTCCGACATCGCGGGGCTGCTCGAAGTGATGGAGAAGAACTACATCGGGTGGGCGAACTACCTCGCGCCCATCGTGATGAAGAACGGGGAGCGGCCTGAGTTGACGCGCGAACTCGAAGAGAGCTTCTGCTCCACAGACCCGAAGATCGCGCGACTCTTCGCAGAGGCCACTTTCCTCTCAGACAATCGTGACGACCTGCCGAAGGTGCCCGTCCCGTCGCTCATCATGCAGTGCTCGGAAGACTCAATCGCGCCGCTCGAAGTGGGCGAATACCTCCACAGACATCTGCCGCAAAGCACGCTGCGCTTGCTGCGCGCCACGGGACATTGCCCGCACATGAGCCACCCGGAGGAAACCGTTCAGGTCATCAAGGAGTATCTGGCCGCGAGGTGCGCCGCCTGAGTGGCCTGCGCCGCCGTTTCGAGAAGTCTGATGGACGACCTGCTGAACACTGCGCCGTGCGGCTTCCTGTCATTCAACGATGACGGCAAGATCATGCTGGTCAACGCCACGCTGCTCAACCTGCTCGGGTATGAACCGGACGAACTGCCGGGGCGACACGTCGAATCCCTCCTGACGGTCGCCAGCCGCATCTTCTATCAGACGCATCTCTTCCCGCTGCTCAAACTGCACGACAGGGTTGAAGAGGTCTATTTCTCGCTTCGCGCGAAGGACGGGGCGGAGATACCCGTGCTGGTCAACGCCGTGCGCCGCGAGCGCGGGGGCGTCTTCGCCAACGAGTGCATCCTGATGCACATGCGACAGCGCAACCGCTACGAGGACGAGTTGCTCAAGACGAAGCGTGCGGCGGAGGAGGCCACGCGCGCGAAGGACGAATTCCTCGCCGTGGTATCACACGAACTGCGCACCCCTTTGAATGCCATACTCGGTTGGGCGCGAATGTTGCAGACGGGAAAACTCGACGAACGGACGGGGGTGCGCGCGCTGGACGCCATCGAGCGGAACGCCGAATCGCAGAACCAACTCATCGGAGACTTGCTCGATTTCTCGCGCATCATCTCCGGCAAGATACGCCTCGACGTTGGCCGCGTCGATCTCGCCTCCGTCGTCCGTGCGTCCATCGACGTGGTGAGTCCGGCGGCAGACGCCAAAGGGATCAGTCTGCAAGCAGACCTCGACCCGGAGGCTGAGGCCGTCTCGGGCGACCCCGAACGTCTACAGCAAGTGATGTGGAACCTGCTGTCGAACGCAGTCAAGTTTACCCCGCAGGGCGGGCGCGTGCAGGTACGCCTGACGCGCGTTGACTCCAGCGTCGAGATCGCCGTGAGCGACACCGGCGAAGGTATCGACGCGGAGTTTCTGCCCTACGTCTTCGAGCGTTTCCGGCAGGCCGACAGCGCGACGACGAGGCGGCAGTCAGGACTCGGTTTAGGACTGGCGATCACGAAGCACCTCTTGGAGTTGCACGGCGGAACCATCACGGCGGAGAGTTCCGGCGAAGGGCAGGGTTCGACCTTCATCCTGAGATTGCCCACCATCGGCGTCCATCAACCGGAACGCTTCTCCATAACTTCTGGAGAGTGGCAGTCGCCTGCGAGCGAAGATCATACGCAGCCCGTGGAACTGGCGAGGCTCGACGGAATCCATGTGCTCGTCGTGGACGACGAAGGAGACGCGCGTGAACTGCTAACGGCCATCCTGACGCAAAGCGGGGCTACGGTGACGGTCGCATCCAACGTCGCCGACGCCCTCGACAAGTTGCATTCGTTGAAACCCGACTTGCTGCTGAGCGACATCGAAATGGCGAACGAGGACGGCTACTCTTTGATTCGCAAGGTGCGCGTTCTGGAGGAGGGGCGAGGGCAAAGAATTCCGGCCATCGCTCTGACGGCGCACGCGCGTTCTTCTGACCGCTCGCGTGCGATCTCGCAAGGCTTTCAGTTGCACATCTCGAAGCCGGTCGAACCAGCCGAGTTGGTAATCGCCATCGTCAACCTTCTGGACAGTGAGCGTTCTTAGGCCGCGCGCGTTAATCGCCGTACGAGAAGATCGTCTCTCTGGACTGAAAGCAAAAAGCGTCCCCCGCGGAGAGGACGCTTTCCTGATGGATAGATTCCGCGACCGCCTGCGCCTAACGCAACTGCCGCAGATTATAGACCGAGGCCAGAGCGTTCAACTCACTGCGCACCTGCGCCCACAAGCGTTCCGTATTACCTCTCAAGCGACGATTCCTGACCGCCCTGTTAATGTCCTCGGCCACGTTCAGGACGCTCGACACCTGCGACCTCGTATCCTGATAGCGTTCCGTGCGGTCGAACTCTTGCCGCAGCACGTCGAGAGCGTTCTCCAAGTCTCTCGCCCGCTGGTTCAGGTTGTCCTCGCGCCTGCTGCCGTCCGCGCGGCTGTTGTCCAGAGATCGATCAAAGGAGCGGACGAACCTGTCGCTCTGGTTCTCCAGACGACGGATGATCCGCTCGACCTGCCCCTTCGAATAACCCCTGCCCCGCGCCTGCCTGCCCCACTGCGCCTCGGCTGGAATTGACACCGCCGCGACCATGAAAAGGGCGATGGCTGCCATGATAAATTTGACGGAAATGTTCTTACGCATGTTTCTCTCCTTTTATATGTCTTTGATTTTCAGGGAGAGAGCCGCACCCCGGCCATTCTATGAACAACCGCGCATGGTGCGCCCAACCCTTATGACGCAGGAGAGGGGACATTTGGTTGGAATTTTTTTACTGTCGTACGACGTTACGAATTAGCAGTTTTTTAGTGTCACTACGGTTAAGGCGCGCGCTCTATCGCAGGACGTGCGAAGAATGTTCGCGCCCGAAAATAATCTTTGCGCCGCCGCCCCTACTCGTAACGCAGCGCGATCAGCGGATCGACTTTGACCGCCCTTAAAGCCGGAAGGTAGCAGGCGACGAGCGCCACGCCGAAGAGCAGCACGGCGATCACGCCGAAGGTGGCCGGGTCTGTCGCACTCACGCCGAAGAGCAACCCGGACATCAGGTGCGTCAGGCCGAGGGAGAGCAGCATCCCGGACACCACGCCGATCAACGCCAGCGTCACGCCGCGCCCGAGGACGAGTTTGAGGATGTCCGTCTTCTGCGCGCCGAGCGCCATGCGGATGCCGATCTCGCGCGTGTGTTGCGTGACGTTGTAGGACATAACGCCGTAGATGCCTACGACGGCGAGCACGAGCGAAAGCGCCGCCAGTACGCCGAGGAGCGTCATGTTGAGACGACGATCAGAAACCGTACCGTCGAGAACGGCCTGCATCGTCTGGACATCGAAGAGGGGCTGCGCCGGATCGAGCGTCTGCACCTCGCGCCGCACGGCGGCTGCGAGCGAGCCGGGGTCGAGACGCGAGCGCACGGCCAGCGTCATGTTGCGCAGTATATCTTCGCCGCCCTGCGCGTAGTTGAAGTAGAACTCGGCGGCAGGTTGTTGCGTGAGTCCCATATTCTTCACGTCGGCCACCACCCCGATGACGGGCACCCAGTCAGGCCGGATGGGGCGACCGGAGACGCGCTTGCCCACAGGGTCTTCACCCGGCCAGATGGTGCGCGCCATCGTCTCGTTGATGACGACGCCGAGCGGCGACTCCTGCGTGTCGCGCGCGTCAAACATGCGACCGCGCAAGAGCGCCACGCCCACCGCGCGGAAGTAGTCAGGGCTGACGACGCGCAGTTCGACGAGCGGCTCCTGTGTCGGCGCATAGGTCTTGCCCTCGACCGTCATGTAACCGTTCGTCCCGTATTGCTCGACCGGGAGATGCGTGGTGAGTCCTGCCGACTCGACGCCCGGCAAGGCAGCCACGCGTTCGAGCACCTGCCGGTGAAAACGCCTGAGCGCGTCGCCGTCGGCATATCTCTCCGGCGCCAGCGATAGCTTGGCCGTCAAAACGTGCTCCGGCTTCAGCCCGTGATCAACCGACTGCACCTTCGCGAAGCTCTTGATCAGCAGTCCCGCGCCGATGAGCAGGACGAAGGCCGCAGCGATCTCCGTAACGACGAGCGTGTTGCGCATCAAGTTGCCGCCGAAGCCCTGAGAGGAACCTTTGCCGCCGTCCTTGAGAGCCTCCTGCACGTTGGTCTTGAGCGCCTGCGCCACCGGGGCGACGCCGAAGATAACGCCCGTGAGGATGGAGACGAGCAGGGTGAAGCCGAGCACGCGCAGGTCGAGCTTGATCTCACTCGAACGCGGGAGAAAACTGAAAGCCAGCTTGCTGAGTAGATCGAGTCCGAGCCAAGCGGTTGCGACTCCGATTGCGCCGCCCGCGAGCGAGAGCAGCACGCCTTCGGTCAAGAACTGGCGGACGAGTCGCAGGCGGCCTGCGCCGAGCGCGATCCGCACGGCGATCTCCCTGTAGCGCCCTGCGGCGCGCGCCAGCAGCAGGTTCGCCACGTTCGTGCAGGCGATCAGGAGCACGAAGGCGACCGCGCCCATCAGCATGAACAGGGGTTGGCGCACGTCGCCCACGATCTCCTCTTCGTACCTGCGCAGGCGCGCGCCCCGCCCGGCCTGCGTCTCCGGGTACTGCTGCTCCAGACGCGCCGCGATAAGGCTCATCTGCTCGCTCGCCTGCTCCAGCGTCACGCCCTGTTTCAGTCGCCCGATGGTGAAGTAACTGCGGCTGCGCCGGTCAGTCTTCTCGCCCTCCGCGAAGACGAGCGGCGACCAGAGTTGCGTGCTCGAAAGCGCGCTCAACTCCTGCGGCATCACGCCGACGACCGTGTACTTCTGCCCGTTGAGCGGGATCGTCTTGTTGACGATGTTGGGGTCTGCACCGAAGCCGTTGCGCCAGAGCGCGTCGCTCAAGACGACGACACGCTCACTGCCCGCTTCGTCCTCGCCATGCAGAAACGCGCGGCCTAGTCGCGGCTTAATGCCGAGCACGTCGAAATAGTTTGCCTGCACCTTCAATCCTTGCAGGCGTTGCGGGCTATCGCCGGACTGTAGGTTAAATGCGCCGTCCACGTAGGCGGCGATCCCCTCGAAGACCGTGTTCTGCTGCTGCCAGTCGAGCAGGTTCGGGACGGAGAGCGCGCTCTGGCCGGAGGGCTGGAACGTTTCGTAGAGCGCGACGAGGCGGTCTGATTCGGGAAAGGGCAGCGGACGGAGAAGCACCGCGTTGATCACGGAGAAGAGCGCCGTGTTAGCGCCGATGCCGAGCGCGAGCGTCAGCACGGCGACGAGCGTGAAGGCGGGCTGCTTGAGCAACACACGCGCACCGAAGCGCAGGTCTTGCCACAAGTCTCCGAGCAAAGGCACGCCGCCCTGCCGTCGGTATTCTTCTTTCGTCTGTTCGACGCCGCCCAGTTTGACTAACGCCTGCCTCCGCGCCTCCTCCGGCGACAACCCCGCCCTGATGTTGTCCTCGACGTGCATCTGGAGATGGCTCTCTAACTCTTCCGCCAACTCGCGTTCGCGTGCCTCCCGACCGAAGATGGCGGTCAGGCGCACAAGCCAGGAGCGTAGCTGTCGAATGTGCATCAAGACTCCTTTGCCGGGGCGAAGAACCGCGCCAGAATGGCTGTAGTCTGTTCCCACTCGCGGGCTTCTCTGGCAAGCTGCCTGCGCCCTGCGCGGGTCAACTTGTAATACTTGGCCTTGCGATTATTGTCGGAGACGCCCCACTCCGAAGAGACGTAGCCCTCCTGTTCGAGCTTGAGCAAGGCCGGGTAGAGCGTTCCGTAGTTAATGGAGAGCAGGTCGCCGCTCGTCTGCTCGATGCGCCGCGCGAGGCCGTAACCGTGCTGCGCGCCCATCGCTTCCAGCGTCTTCAGCACCATCAGGGCGAGAGTGCCCTGCCAAATCTCCGTCTTCTCTCCCATCACGAAAACCTCCTATTGGAATGGCATAGGAGCATACTATTTTTCCGTATGGGAAAGCAATAGGGGGATGAAACTGAGCAGGATAGATGCTACCGGGTGGTTCTATTCAGTCTTTCGACCTGACGTGAAAGTTGACGGTCGCCGTTCCCCACCCCTGAGGTATTTGCACGCGCGACGGGTCGCCGCTCGGGTTGTCGCCCCGTGCCCTCCCGGTCAGGCCGGTGGTCGCCATCATCAAATACAGACCGAGCGGGGATTCCGCCGCCGCGACTCCGCGCACCCCGCCGCGCATGATGCGTTCGCTGAATGCCGGTTGGAAGAGCGGGCTAAAGTTCGTCTGCATACGCGTGGCGACGGCTTTGAAGGTGACCCAGCCGTCGTGCCCCGCGATCTCGATCACGAACGGGCAATCAATTCGCTTCCAGACAGGGCGGCCAACGGTCGCGCTCTGGATGACGTTTTCGCCCGAAGAGCCGGGGAAGTAGTTGGGGTGCGGCCAGAGCGCCCCGATGCGGCCTTTGCTGTCGAAGTAGAGCACGCTGACCGAGGCATCGTGGACTCCCACGTTCATCAGTTCCAGCATGACGCGGTCGCCGCGACGCAGTTCGATCTCCCCGCCGACTGTTCGAGCGACCTCCGGCGCGATTGCACGCGCCTTGATGGCGAGTCCTGATTCCGGGTCATATTCCACGTCGGCGACGGGCACGAGCCTCATCCTGATTTGCACGGCGGGATCGTCTTCGCTCGTGAGTCCCTTGATGAACCTGAGTCGTGCCTCCCGCGCGATGAGCGATTTGATCTCGGCGGCGGCGGTGGCGCTCAAGGGGATTCGCGCGATGATGGAGCCGTCAGCACGTTGGAGCGTGAAGCCGCCTTTGACGCCCGCGCTCCCGGCATTGCCGGAGTCGCTCTCGTCCGGGCATTTGTCCCGGCAGATGCGCACGTCCCAGAGATCAGGGCGCGCGAGGTTAAAGTTCACCAGTTCCAACTCCCTCAACCTGCCGACGACCGCTGCCGCTTCACCATCGAGATTGAGCGTCGCCACTTTCAGGCGCATGTCGCCGTAATTGTGGCGCGTCTCGACGGCGCGTGCCGCGCGCAACTTTTCCAGCAGGCTTTCCACGGGCGCGGGCTTCACTATTTTCAGCACCGACGTGTTGAGTTGAGGCGTGACCACTTCGGCCTCGGCCAGTGGCTCGCTCGTCTCTGGGTCTTTGCCCGCCGGGTAGATGGAGAACTGCGACCCGGCGGTCACGCCCTGCAAGTATCCGGCAGCGAGGATGACCTGCTCCCTTCGCACCGAAACTTCGACATACTGCTTCGACGGCGGCAGGCTCACGCCCGACATCAGGAGCGCGTCGGTGTCGCCTTCAAGCTGCGGCTTCTGCGACCAGAAGGGCGACTCGCTGGCGATGATGTCTGTGATGCGTTCGAAGAGATCGCGGTAAGTCGTTGCCGCGTCGGCCTTGCGGAGCGCGCGGATGAGCGCGTAAGTGAACGTGCCCATCTGCGGGTGGTTCGCGCCGGGTGTAGTCTCCAACGCTCTCTGATCGTGGCGCGACGCGGCGAGCACGGTGAGTCCCCTCGCTCTCGCATCAACCGACTGGAGCATCCCGCTCGCACTCTCTTCGCGCCGCGCGCCCGGCGCGACGGTGGGCGCGGCTCCATGCCAGCCGCGCCCGCGCGCCACAGTGTTCGCCCCGCGCGTGTTGCTGCCGGAGTGGCAGGCGTCCATCGTAACGGTGATGCTGGCGGGCTTCTTCGCCCTCAACTCCGAGAGGAGTCGTCCGAACTCGTCGTCGCGGATGTCGTTTGAGGGGTCGCAGGGCGATACATAGTCGGAGGGAACGAGGGTTTCGTCGAGGCCGTCGAGTTCGTCGCCGACCTGTGGGTTCAGGCCGTGCTTTTCGTCGTCGGGCACCTGACCGCCGTGGCCGGAAAAATGGAAGAAGATGATGTCGCCGGGTGCCGCCTGCTCAATGAGGAAGGAGCGGAAGACGCCCGTGATGTTCCGGCGCGTGGTTTCCTCCGGCGTACGGAGCACCTTGATCTCGTCGAAGCCGAAAGTTTCGCGCAGCACGAGTTCAAGTTGCTCAACGTCCGTCGCGGCGTTCAGATCAGGCCAGTTCAGATCGCTGCGCGGGCAACTACTCCGCGCGCCCTCGACGCGTTCATAATTAGAGATGCCGACGAGCAGAGCACGCTTGCGCGGCGCGGCGTGCGGCCTCAGTCCATGCGCAGGACTCTGCGCCAGCCGCTCCGGGTTCGGAAGCGTGGCTGTAACTATCCAGACGTGTCCCGCGAGCGCGGCGAAGCCGAAGAGGGCGGTCAGAATTTTTCGTATCAAGAGCATCTCCGCCGGAGAGTTTTTCCGGCGCACGGCGACGCAACCTCTAAAACAGGTATCGGAGCGAAAACTGGAGCCGCCGGGGCGGAGTCACGGTGTTCACCGCCCGACCGAAGCCCGCCGCTTCAAGGTAGCGTACGGGCACGCCGAAGTTGGCGCGGTTGAAAACGTTGAACATGTCTACGCGTAACCTGAGTTGGCGCGACTTACCCGTGCGCTGTGTGGTCTGGACTTTGGGCGCCTCCTGCCCGTCGGCTAAATTGGCGTTCCCGTCTGCATCCGGCAGTTCGACAATGATCTCTTCTTCGAAAGAGAAGGTCTTCATAAAGGAGAGATCGAAGTCGAAGATGCTTCCGGCGCGGAAGGTGTTGCGCCCGATTACGCCATCCCTCTGACTTTCCGCCAGCAGCGACATGGGGTCTGCGTTGAGGAGGAGAGGCTGCCGCCTGTCGCCCGTGCGCACGAGTCCCTCGGTCGTGTTGAGGCGGTCGGTCAGGTTGCCGTCGGCGTTTACGTCGAAGAAAGTGTTGACGGTGAAAGGCTGGCCGGTCTGGAATCTGGTCTTCCCCGTGACCTGCCAATCGCCGAAGAGGCGACGGGCGAAACCGCCGCCTCTGAAGGCGGGGAGGTTGTAGACGATGAAGCCGGAGAAGATGTGGCGGGCGTCGAAATTGGCCGGAGCGCGCTCGCCTGCGCGCGTCAGACTGTTAGCGGGGAGCGCGGGCGCGCCTGCGAGTTCGAACACGTCGGAGGCGTCGTCGGTCACTTTCGAGAGGGTATAGTTGAACTGGTAGAGGGCGCGCGGCAGGAAGCGTCCGCGCAGTTGGAGTTGGAGCGCGTCATAGCGTGAGTTGGCCGATGCCTCGTAAATCCTCAGCGTCCCGCCGGAACGGCTGGTGCGGTTTTGTAGCTCCCCGAACGCGTCGCGCTGGACCGGTTGTGCGACGAAGCCCGCGAAGCGCGGACGATCATCAGTGAGGATCACGGCGGGCAGCGCGATGATGGCGTTGTCGCCGAGGTTGGGCGTGGTTTGACGCAGGAGGTGCCGGCCTTGCGTTCCCACGTAGGCCACGGAGATAACCGTCTCGGCTGCGCCTAGTTCGCGCTCGAAAGAGGCCGTGTAGTGATAGGCCATCGGCATCTGGAGTTCGGCAGCCGGGAGGACGGTTTGCAGGACGGGTTGAAAACCGAAGATGCCATTGTTCGAGAGGAGATAGGTGTCCAGCAGACACTCGACGGAAACCTGCGAGTTGATGGTATTGAGCGTGCCCGGCGTGTTGACGGGAATGCGACCTGAGTTGCCGCAGCCGATGGGGAGCGTGCTCGGCAGCAGGATACCCAGCCCGATGCTTCTGAACCGCCCCGGCGCGATCTGCTGACTCTCGAATATCCCGGCTGTGTTGAAGGTGATAAAGGTCGGGACGACGTTGCGCGACTGGCTGACGACCACGCCCGGCACCTGATCGTAAAAGATGCCGCCGCCGACGCGTATGATGTTGGCGTCCTCTCTGCCGAAGGAGTAGGCGAGGCCGAGGCGGGGCGCAAAGTTGTTGCGGTCGGGGAGGAAAATCCCCCTTGAGCGGCGGAGCGCAAGATTGACCTCCGCGCTCTCGCCCGTGCCGAGCGGCGGATTGATGAACCGCGCGATCCCTACGCGCTCAAGGATCGGCTCGTCGAAAGTGTTCTCGATGCGGCGGTGTTGCTCGCGCGGCGGCGTGTTGTACTCGTAGCGCAGGCCGTAGGAGAGCGAGAGGTTAGGGCGCACGCGCCACTCGTCCGAGACGAAAAAATTGTACTGGTAGTAGCGCAGCCCGATGGTCGAATCGTCGCCGGTCGTCAGCGTTTGAAAGACTCCGTTGGGCGCGCCCGTCGCGGCGAGGTCGAGCGCGGAGAAGCGACCGGTGACTTCGAAGGGTGGACCCTGCGGGGTCGTCGGTCGAACCTTTGCGCCGCCGTTGAAGGTGATGAGGGGGCGCGAGTTGCGCGGGAGTTGGCTGTTCAGTTCCGACCTGCGCACATCGACGCCGAAGGCCGCCGTGTGGTTCCCGGTCTGGAGCGTGACGGTATCCGAAATCTGATAGGTGTTGTTCGTGCGCTTCTGCGGAAAGGTGAATACGTCTACGCCGACGGGGCTGAACCCGGCGATGAAGATTTGACCGACGGGCGCGCTCAGCAACTCAAACGGCGTTCCGAGTCTGGCCTCGGCGGTGGCGAGAGGGTTCGTAACGTAGTTGACGCTGTTGTCGCCCGGCAGCGTCACGTTCTGCAAGAGTCGCGCGTTGATTAAGAACCTGCGCTCTTCCGCCGAACGGAGATTGGTGCGGCTCGGAATGAGAAACTCTGTGTCGGGTCTGTGCTCGAAGTCGAAGCGCGTCTGGCCGTAGGAGAGGAAGAGTTGATTGGAGAGCAGCGTCGAAGAGTCGGGACTGCTGAGAAGGCTGTTCACGAAGAGAGAGAGGTTTTGTGCGCGCACGTCTGGACGGATGGTGGAGAAGAGCGCGCCTCCGATGGCGGGCACGTCGCGGTAATCGCGCGTGTGGTTATAACGGCTGATGAATTGATGACGCCGCCCGGAGAGCACCTTGTCTGCGTCGAGGCGTCCGGAGAGGACGTAGCCCAGCCCCCTCGTGGGAATCTCCTGTGAGAAGGTGTTGCGGTCGTAGACGCCTTGCGGGTTGTTGGGGAAGGGGAAGAAGCTGAAGATCGCGTCTCCCTGCGCGGCGGTCGGGTGCGCGTTGAGCGTCGCGCCGGTAAAGGGATCGTGTTCGAGGCCGGTCGCGCCTGTGCCGAGGAGTCCGCGCTGCTCGACCGTGGGCACGGCGAAGTGAGTCTCCTTCGTCGCTTTGAGTCCCTGAAACTCGCCGGAGAAGAAGTAGAAGGCGTTCCAACCCTTCTCGTTGGGGCTTTGCAGGACTGGTCCGCCGAGCGTGCCGCCGAACTGCCCGAACGTGAAACGGTCTTTGCGCCCGGCGCGGTTGTTGACGAAGGCAGGCCGCCCGTCAACGACGACGGGGCGTGCCTCGCTTCCGACCTGCGCGGTCAGCGGGAGGGTCGTGTTGCCGCCCGTCGTGTCGAAGAAGTCTGCGGCGTTGAGGCGGCTCGTACTGAACGTGCCGTAGAGCGTGCCGTTCACGCGGCTCGTCCCGAACTGCGAAACGGCGTTGACCTGCGCGCCGAGGTTGCGTCCGAACTGTGCCGGGGCGACCGCAGTGATGACCTGATACTCGTGAATCGACTCCACAGGTTGCGAGACGAGCGCGAGAAAACCCTGCCGGCGCACGCCGATGTCTTCGTCGTTATTGTCGGAGCCGTCTACGGTGAAATTGTTGGCGCGCGAGCGCAGGCCGTTGGCGGAGAACTGACCGGAGGTGCCGATGCCGGGTCCAAAGCCGGGGCCGACAAAGTTGCTGAAAGTTTGCGGCGGAGCGGCGATGCCGGGCAGGTAGAAGGCCAGTTCGTCATAGCTGCGCGTGAGCGAAGCCCCGCCGAGCGAAACCTGATTCACGGTACGCACGGGGTATGCGCCGTCGCGCCGCGCATCCACCAGCGTGCGCCGCTGGTAGAGCGCCCTGATGATCGCTTTGCTGCCGGGCTTCCGCCGCTGCGTGAATCTATATTTGACCTGACTGAAAGAGTTTCCATACGGGTCGATTTCGATGACGATCTCGGTCACCTTACGCGTGTACAGTTCGAGCCTCACCGTGTCGAGTTCGTAATCCTTGGCCTTCACGCGGATGTAGTAGTTGCCCTGTTTAACTTTGGGCAGCGTGAAGTAACCTTCGGCGTCTGTTGAAACGGAGTAGGCGTCGGGTTTCACGCCGGGCGAGACGCCGGACGTGGGCGAAGCGACCGGGACGGAGGCATCTTCGGCTATGAGGGTTACCTCCGCTTTCGGAACAGGAATGACGCTCGCGGTTTGCAGCGACGCCCCCGACTCACCCACGGGGGTTTCGGAAGAGGGGGATTCGACCACCCGGCCACGCACCTGATAGACGAGGTCGTCCTGTGCCGGTGCGGAGGCGCAGGTGAGAAGCATCAGGGCGAGCGACGCGAGAAGGTTAGCCCGCCGGGCGCGAAGATAGGCGTTGAGTCTTGGTGAAAGGGTCATCTCGAAAGTTTCTCCTCTGGTGCCATGCCTGTTTGCGGAGTCTAATGGTCACAACTTTCCACGCTGAACTTGCTGACGGTGAATCTGTCTTCGCCTTCGCTGAGGAAGCCCACCGTGCCGAATTCATAGATGTCGTTTTCGATCAGGAACACGGTTTCGCCCACGAGCAGGATGGGACGCTCGCCATCCCATAACTGCACGCGGATCGAGTTGGCATACAGTTTAATATCAACCTTCACAGGCTTACCGTCACTCAACAACTTCTTGAGGTTCGTCTCGTTGATCGAAGGCGGCGGCACCTTCAACTCTCTCTTCCGGCCTTCACGGACGACGTAAGCTCGCAGTTTGTGTCGTAGCGCCTGATTGGCAGAGCCGCCGCCGCTCATCTCGACGAGGTAGTAGTCGGATGCTCCCTGCGCGCGCAGGACAAACTTGGCGGCGGAATCTTTCTCCAGCCTGACGACCGCCGTGATCCTGAGATCGCGATAGGAATAGCGGTGCGGCTCCTTCGGCAGAAGAATGCCGCTCCCCAGCGTGTGCAGCCCCCGCCCCGTAACTTCCCACTGCCCGCCGGACAAGTCCCAGAGGTTGCCATCGACATCGAGCGGAATCGTTTTTTTCGTCGCGCCGGGTAGCTCGAAAACGTAGCTGCCTTCGTCGCGCTCCGGCTCGTCAATCACGCCGTACTGCGGCAACTGTGCGATGCCCTCGCGCGCGGTTACCTCTCTACTCAGGAATCGCCACAGTTCGGGACCAGTAACGTAGTAGTCGCGGTTGGAGTCGGCTGGCCTCTGGCTGTCGCGGCCTATCGCCCTGACGAAGGCGCGCCGGAACGCGCTGTCGTCCTGTACCTCCTGCCAGTTCGTGCCTGACGTGATGAACATGCGTACGGGCAGCACAGAGGCGACGTTGATCGCGGGTTCGACGGGGCGCGTAACCGAGGGTTCTGGCGGAAGGAAGGCGAGGCCGGTTCCCGTCAAGCCCGGAAGGACAGCCTGCGAAGCAACGCGCGATCCTTCCATCTCACGCAGCACGCTCCCGGAGAAGCAACTGTCGAAGACGAAAAGCGCGTGTCGCGCCTCGATCTTTTTCACGTAGTCGCGAAACTCTCTCATGCTCAGCGCGCGGCGTGTGAACTCCTGATAATCCTCGACGGGAACGTTGGTCTGCGGGTCGCGCCTGACGCGCGGGGAGTTTTTCGTGACGATGAAACCAACTTCGCGTCCGTCAATGCGGAGCAGGTCGCCATGCCCGGCGAAGTAGATGAGGAGACGGTTTTCGGGGTTTTTGCCGTACTTATCAATGAACTCTGCCAGCCGGTTTCTCAAGTCCCGGTCGTCCAAATCTTCCGCCCGCTCGACTTTAAAGGCACCCGACAGAGCCTCTTCTATCGCTATGACATCTTTCTTCACTCCGCTCAGAGGGCTCCAGGAGTTCTCTCTGCTCCCGAAAAATTTGTAGTCGCTGATGCCGATGACGAGCGCGTAACTGCCCGCGTAAAACTTCAAGGGGCTTTTTCTATCGGTGATGCCTGAGATGTAGACGGAGGTGTCGCGCGCAATGTCGTTCGCGTTCTGCTGCGAGAGCGCGACATTCGGTTGGCAGATGATGTACCACAACATGAGGAATAGAAGGATTCTCATTATCGCAGCCCTCTTTGAGTTAGAGCCTCTGCTGGCGCAGAACGTGACCCGGCAGGATTGCCCGGAAGAGATGTTCCATTCATGCCGCAACCGAATACGGTTGCGGGTTAATACGAAGTCGGGTCGGGTCGGATGTGGCGCTCTCTTCGCGGGGCGAGTGTCCCGCCGGATATTTGCTTTACGGAGTTGTGAGAAAAGGCCGGGAGAAGCTTGTGGCC
>DASWNS010000301.1:0-10814 GCA_036399115.1 Pyrinomonadaceae bacterium
CAGAGATTCCGTTTGCAGAACCGGACGCGTCTGCCGCCTTCAAGCCTGTCAAAAGTGCCCTTTCTTCTGTATATCTCCTTCGCATCGCATACTTCGTTCGCAGTTTCGACAAAAGCCCTGTGTTTATGCGGGTGAAACGACATCTGTAGGTGCTGCCGGGGAAGTGGTGCGAATTAAGTATCACATTTTGCAGCCCTGTGCGGGCTGGTGGAATCGGCTCGATAACTCGACGAGGGCGTTTTTAGACGCTAAAGGCGCGATTATCCCGTGTTTTGCGATTTGGCATGACGGTTGTAAAGAGTGCGTGCGTGATCAGGCGCGTCTCTTTCGTCGCAAGGAAGCGGCGCACCGGGTTCTTCAACGCAGACACGCGAGGGTACGATATTTTTCGAGTCGAAGGGGTAGAGCAAATGAGTCTTCTGAAAAACAGCATGCAATCAATAAATTTAAGCAGGGGCGCGGCGGGGATCATACTTCTTCTCACCCTGTTCGCCTTGAGTGCTTCCACAGCCAGCGCGTGGCAGACGCCGACGCCCAGCCCGTCACCGAGTCCAAGCGCGACGCCTTCGCCGAGTCCTACGGCCAGCCCGTCGCCGAGTCCTTCTCCGAGTCCGACCGCATCGCCTAGCCCGTCGCCTAGCCCGTCGCCTAGTCCTTCCCCCTCGCCGGGACAGGGGTTGGAAGCGAGAATGGAGATCAGGCTCGTCGGCGCGAGCCTCAACGGCGCGACGCCTCGCGGCGAAGCCGAGTTTCGCCGCGAAGCTCAAGGCAGCCGCCGTCTGAGAATCAAGATCGAGGACGTGAACCTGCCGAACGGCACCGTGTTGAACGTGCTCGTAGACAACGTCAAGGTCGGGGAGATCGTGATCAACTCGCAGAAAGGTGAACTCGAACTCAGAACCGATCACGGGCAGACAACGCCGCCCGTCGTCAACGGCACGAGCATCGTGATCTCCGAGCGCACGGGAACAACCATCATCGCAGGCTCTTTCAGGCAATCGCTGCCGAACCCCAACGCGACGCCCAGCCCGACGCCCAACCCCACACCGGGACCCGGCGGCGAAATTCGCGTCCGCATCCCGCTCAACGGCGCGGGCATCAACGGCATGATGCCGCAAGGCCACGCCGATTTCCGCCAGCGCACAGACGGTCGGCGTCTGAACGTCGAGATTCAGGACGTGAACCTGCCTGCGGGAACGACGTTCCGCGTGCTGGTCAACAACGTGAGCGTCGGCCAGATCGTGCTCAGCTCATTCTTCCGTGGTGAACTTGAGTTGAACACTAACGATGGAAACAGCGTGCCCGTCGTGACGAACGGCACGACGGTGGCAGTCGTCAACGTCAACACGGGCGCGACGATTCTGGCCGGTGTCTTCGGCGCGATTGCGCCCGCCGCCAACCCGCTCGAAGACGGCAACTTCTTCGTGCGCCAGCAGTATCTCGACTTCCTCAACCGCGCGCCGGAACAGGGCGGACTCGATGCGTGGGTCGGCGTCTTCAACCGCTGCCCAAACAACGGCTACGGCTCGACGAATCCCGAATGCGACCGCGTGCAGATCTCTTCGGGCTTCTATCGCTCGCCGGAGTTCAGCGGGCGCGGCTACCTCATCCATCGTCTCTACGATGCAGTGCTCGGCAGGCGTCCGCTCTACGCGGAGTTCATGCCCGACATGGCGCGTCTCGGCACGCCGCAGACGGCAGCCGAGTTGGAAGCCAGCCGCGTCGCTTTCGTAACGGAGTTCATGTCGCGGCCTGAGTTCAACGCGCTCTACGGCGGGCTGGCGAACGCGGCGAACGCCGAAGCCTTCGTGAGCAAGTTGGAGAGGACGGCGAACGTGCGCCTTGCCAATCACGCGCAACTTGTCTCCGAGATGAGCAGCGGCGCACGGACGGCGGCGCAAACGCTGCGCGCCTTCATCGAAAGTCCAGAAGTGCAGAACGCATTCTTCTATCGCGGCTTCGTCACGATGCAATACTTCGGCTACCTGCGCCGCGACCCCGAACAGTCAGGCTTCGAAGCGTGGGTCAACGTCTTGACGAACGGCAACGGAGCCGTCCAACCGGGCGACTACCGCACCTTGATTTTCGGTTTCCTCCACTCCAACGAGTATCGGAACCGTTTCGGTCAACCCTAAACCGCACGCGGCGCAGGCGCGACTGTTTTGTGTCAACTTAAAAACACTAAGAGGCGTTGATCTCGAATCAACGCCTCTTTTTTTCTCTTCTAACGAACTGCCCGAAGCCTTCTCTTCTCTCCCTGCCGTTGCGCTCCGTGATATGCCCGGCGGCGAACCTCTAATTGAGACAGCGCCGGATGAAGGCGAGCAGGTCTTGGACGGTCGTTTCAATATTATCGTTATGATCTCCGTCCAGCGTCACGATGTCGGCCTCGGTCGCAGTTCCGCCGACGCGTGAGGCGAACGCTTTCGCATTCAAAGACCACTGCACGACCGTGTCACCCTCCCCCCCGTAAAACCTCAGACGCTTGCCCGTCCAATCCGACGGCGCGCGAAGAATAGGATCGTGTCCTTCGGTCTTCGCGGAATAGTTCGAACCGTCGAGCGCGATGTCGTAAGCGGCGCGGATGCCTTCCGCCATGCGCTCCCTGTAAGCGTACTGCGCGGCGAGATTTGTCACCGGACAATATAACGCCGCGCCCTTGACCGGGATGCGCCCGTCCGGAAACGCCAGCAACGTCGTCAGCCCGCCCATCGAAGTGCCGACCATCGCCACCCTGTTCGTATCCACGGAGTAATGGTCTGTGACGTACCTGTATAACTCCGCGTTGGCGTCGAGCGACCGCTGGTTTCCCCAACTCGCGTAGCCTGTCGCCGGATTGTCTGTCAGCGCGGAAGCGACGACGATGTAGCCTTCGTCGAGGAGCGCGACGAGCAGTTTGCGGAAGTCCGGCAGATCGTGATACATGCGCTCCTCGTAACCGGCGGCGTGGTTCAAGATCACGAGCGGGCGCGCCCCCTTAAAACCCTCCTTGCGGACGATCAAGGCCGCAGACGACAAGCCGCTGATCACCGTATCGAGATACTCGTAGCGATAGTTGAGACGGTTGTGCTTTCGCAGCCAGCGCGTGTGACGTGCGACTTCCGCGTCCGTCAACACTCGATCAAACATGACGAGTTGACGAACGCTCCCCGGCCCCGGTCCCAATGTGAACTGCGTGAAGGCCGTGGGAGCCGTCTCCGGCGTCAGCGTCTCCACGAGTTTTCCGTCAATGAAAAAAGCGATGCTGTTGCCGTTCTGCCTGACGCACAAAACCGTCCACTCGCGGTAATAGCCCGCCGGTGCCGTGCCCTGCTCGCCCCTCTTTTTATACCAGCCCCAGCGACCGAGCGAGTTGTGCCCCGAATACAGATGATTGTTCGTGTCGAACTTCAACAGATAACCCAACGCGAACGGCACGGTCAGGCGCGCAACGACGAACATCGTCTTCGTCGGCGTCGCCGGGAGCGGGACATTCATCAACTGCGTATTCTCTTTGCCCGCCACGTAAGGCAAGCCGTCCTCCGACGCTGCCGCATGATAGGTGAGACGCGACGCGGCTTCGGGCTGCGTGGCATGGTTGCCCTGCCCGCTCAAGTCAGGCCAGATGGAGAAGGCTGCACCGTCGGCGAGCCCGTCCAGACGGAGCGCGTCGAGAAAGAGTTTAGAGCCGGGTACGTTCTCAGGGCTGTACTTGATTAAACCCTCGTCAAGCTGGGCGGCGACGTGAGCCTCTCGCCTCGACGTTCTCGGTTTTCTTTGCGCCTGCTTCTGAAACCTGAGCGCACCCTCATCCTCAAATTTTCCACCCAACACCTTGAACCATTTGCCACTTCCCTTGCCCCCGTCATAAGAAGCCAACGCAGGCCGGTATTCCCACACCGCGCGACTCGTAAAGATCGCATTCATACTCCCGGCGGAAACCGGAGCGTGCGCCGTTGCCATAATCGAATAGGTGGATTCCGGAGACGCGTCTGAAAAGTAGGATGCTCTATTTGAATTGACGATGGCGGAACCGGTCGTAGCCGGGAAACCGGGAAACGCTAAACTATCCGTCCCGCCGAACAACAAGACCGACAGCATTCCTATCACAAGGGCGAGCATGAGCTTTAATTTCATATTGCGATGTCTTGTATAAACCGGCGGGGGGAAATCCGGTTGAGAGCTTGTGGTTCGAGGATGCAATTATCAATGTCTCCTGTGGCGTGAATTAGGATTGTGCGGGCATCCCCGGCTCAGTCGCGCGCATTATACACCCGCCGTGACTTTCAACCCGTACAAGTTAAGACTTAACTTAATAATTAACCTTGCCACATTGAACAGAAATTTTCTCCCACCGCCCCGCAATTGTTGTATATTCCCGCCAGACACACGAAGGCCGCTCCGCCCCTGAGCCTCAGGGGCAGCAAAAAAAAACTTAAACTGTTCTAGCTACTTAGAGCAGCGTCAGTAAATTTTGCAAAACGTTGAGCGCAGTCTCCGTCACGATATCTGCTTCGGGCATGGGAGCAGCCATATCTGTATAAATTACGTCGCCGGCTAGCGGAGGCGGCGGAGGTGGCGGAGTCTTCTCTGTCCAGAGTATGCCGTCCCCGGCGAGGGCTGACGTAGAGAAAACACATGTTAAGGCCAGTACGGCAATAGCATTGCGATAGCTTTTCATCTCTTCTTTTCCTTTTGAGGTAGTTAGTGAAGCCAGTTTCTTCTGGTTTTGATTTGCGTCCTATCCGACTGATAGGTCGTGACTTTAGCCTGTCTGAAAAATTCTTAGCAAGCACAAAGAAAGCGATTCATCACATGGCTTTAGCTGAAACCATACTTGAACAGTTGGAAAAACCTGCGTTGAGCCGCGACGAGCGGGCGCGACTTCAATGCCAGATTGCGGCGGAGTTGGAGCAGAGAGGCCAATATGATGCCGCGCGCGACGCGCTTGGCGAATTGTGGTCGGATATTGGCCGACGCCCCGTGGTCGAAGGACTCTCCGAATTGACGACCGCAGAGGTACTTCTGCGCGTCGGCTCACTCTCCGGTTACCTGGGAAGCATCAATCAGATTGATGGAGCGCAGAACGCGGCGCAAGACTTAATCCGCGAAAGTATAGCCCGTTTTGAATCTCTGGGAGAGCCGACAATGGTAGCCACGGCACAGTGTGAGCTTGCTTTCTGCTACCGTCGCGCCGGTGCACATAGCGAAGCGCGGTTACTGTACAACGAGGCACTGAACCGGCTGACTGACGATAACGATAAAGAGTTGCGGGCTAAAATACTTCTACGTCTTGCAGTCGTCGAATCATTTTATGGCCGTTATGACGACTCACTTCGCATCCTGACAGATTCGGCAGAGTTATTCGAGGAGAGCACCAACGATGCGCTGAAAGGAAAATTTCATAACGACCTCGCCTGCGTACTCATGTGTCTGGGCAAAGCCGAATGCCGCCCGGATTACACAGACCGCGCCATCATCGAATATACCGCCGCATCATTCCACTTCGAACAAGCAGGTCATACGAGCTATAAGGCGCGTGCGGAAAGTAATTTAGGATTCCTGCTCTACACCATCGGGCATTACGAGAAAGCCCATGAGCACTTCAATCGTGCGCGCGACCTGTTCGTCGGCTTGGGGGATAGGGGCACGGTGGCGCAGATTGATGAAGCTCGCGCACGCGTCCTGCTGGCACAAGGCGAACTACTTGGAGCCGAGAGCGCGATAAGCGAGGCCGTGCGCGTGCTCTCGCAAGGCGGCGAACAGGGCGCTCTAGCCGAAGCCCTCACGACACAAGGCCGTGTCTTCTCCAAGTTGGGCAACTTCGTCGAATCGCTCAACGCGTTGAGAACTGCCGCCGACCTCGCGGAGGAGGCCGGGGCGGTCGAAGATGCCGGACGCGCGCTGCTCTCGTTGATCGAGGAACACGCCGGCCATCTGGCAGAGCACGAACTGCTGGAGGCATACGAGCGAGCGAATAACTTACTCGAAGAGACGCAGGACGCCGAGACGATTACGCGTCTGCGCTCTTGCGCCATTCGTCTCGTGTCTGACCGCCGCGCGGCTTTGGCACAGCGGCGGGTTAGCGGCCTTGAAGATTTTTGGGCGAACTTCAATCTCAACGAGCAGGTACACAGATACGAGGCCGGATACGTGCGTCAGGCTTTGATAGACGGTGAAGGGAGCATCACGCGCGCCGCACGTCTGCTGGGACTGCACCATCACTCCACGCTCGCGGCGATGCTCGAAGAAGGAGGCAGGCATAAAGACCTCGCCCACCTGCGCACGCCGCCCGAAACGCGCAGGCAGAGCATCATTAACCGCAACACACGCCGTCGTAGCCCCCGTGATAAAGCACGCTCCATCTAATATTCTCTGCGTCGAAGATTAACAGGTGGCGGCCTTCCTGTGTATCGTGACGAGAAGAGGCCGTCCGCGAACGCTAACGCGGACGGCCTCTTCTTGCGTTCCGACTCTGGTTCCGACTCCGGCAGTCTTTATAAGCGACCGAAGCGGAGTTTGTACTCGGCGGAGTATAGAAACCCGTTTACCATCGTGCGGATGTCTCCGCGCCGCAACACTTTGAGCCACGCTTCGTAGCCCGCAGGCTCCGGCTTGCGCCGCAGGTAACCGTAATACTGCATCGCCACGAACGCGTTGTCGAACTCCAAGGCTCCGACCTCGTCCGAGTCGGCCACTGCGCGCAGCACTTGCGCACGCGTCAGCGTTCCGGCATTGAGGCCGCCGATTAAGTCAGCCTGCGTCAAAATCACCTTCAGTGCGTCGTCGTCAGGCCGCTGTGGGGAGTTCGTCCTGACACTGTTGAGTCCGTACCGCCCCAAGAGTGCTTCCACATAGCCCGTGTTCGACAGGCCGCCGTATGCGTTCGTGAACTCCTGCCGCTGTGTGAAGGCTGTCGCCAGTTGCGCCTTGCGGGCGAAAACTTCTTCCGCCGTCGCGCCCGCCACGAAGCTCATGTCCGAGACGATCTCCGTATACTCCGGTAGACGATTGAAGACCAGTTTGTAGAAGCGGAAGACGGAGAAGCCTTTTAAGCGAAACTCGGGCGAGCCGAAGAACGACCGCGAGACGGTGATGCGATCACACGCCGCCGAAGGGCTGGCGGCATCGAGGTTGAGCACGTCAGGACAATTGTTCAAGATGGCCGACCAGGGTTCGTTCGCTTCCGGCTCGCGCGAAAGGAAATCGAGATAGTGCTGTCGCACGAAGAAGGATGTCGTAAAGATCGGATTCGCCGCCCTCAAAGGATCGTCATCCTGCACGATGACCGTGGTGTTTGAGTTTGTGCCGAGAACGGCGACGCCCGACGCGTTCGAGAGGACGATCTGGAAAGTCTCGGCGGCCTCGTCGTGAGTGTCGTTGATGAGGGGGACAGAGATCGTCTTCTGCGTCTCACCCGCAGCGAAGTCGAGGCGACCGACCGTGGTGGCGAAGTCGCAGCGAGCGAAGGCTCCGCCGTTGTTGTTCGCGGGGTCGTCGCAAGAGACTGTGAAGGCGTCTGTATCCACCGTCCGGTAGTCTACCGACACGCCGCCCACACTCCCGCCTGTCAGCGTCACCTGCACCGTCACACGCCCTTCCTCCTCGCCCACCGCGTAACTCGCCGCGCCGAACTGGAGGGTCGGGGCTTCCGGCATCGAGGGATCGTTATCTCGAATGGTTAACAACGCCGTCGCGGGGTTGCCGAGGAGCGCGCCGTTCGACGGATTGCGCAGGATGAGATTGACCGTCTCCGCGTCTTCGACGAGTGTGTCTTCTTTGATCGGGACAAGGAAGCCCTTCTTGGCTGTCTCGCCGTGAAGGAAGGTGATGGTATAGCCGACTGCCTGATAGTCGCTGCCCGCAGTGGCCGTGCCGCCGTCGGTGTTGAAGAGGACGGAGACGGTTCCGCTGCTCCCGCCCACGCGCTCTACGTCGAAGGTGGCGAAGGCCGCGCCCTCGCTGACGCTGTAGGACGGCGCGCTGAACTGCACGCTGCCCGCGTTGTCATCGTTGAGAATGATGCAGGTGCCGAAAGCGTCCGCAATCGTCGCTCCGAAAGAGGCGGAGAGAAGAACGGTGAGAGTCTCGTCCGGTTCGGTGTCGGTGTCGCCGATAATTTGGACATTCACCGGCACCGAAGTTTGGCCGGGGGCGATAAACACGCGTTGGCTGACGGGGCGGTAGTCATGGCCGCTAGTGCTGGAGCCGCCGGTAAAGATGGTCGAATAATTTACGCTGATGGATTGCGGGCTGGCCCCCGAGAGCGTGATGTTGAACGTCGCGTTCTTCAACCCGAAATCGCCTTCGCTTATGCTGATGTCGTTGATCGAGATATTCGGCCCGTCGTTATCAATGATCGTGACAGTAGCAGACGGCTGCATGCCGAGCGTGGCATTGACCGGGTTGCTCAAGGTAAGGCTGAACGTCTCGTCAGTCTCGTCAATCGTGTCGCCGAGGACGGTCACTCGGATATGTTGGCTGAAGTCGCCGGGGTTGATGGTTAAGGAACCGGAGGTGGCGACATAATCGCTGCCCGCGTTGGCCGTCCCGTCTACCGTCGTGTAGTTGACGGTGACGGGCTGAGATGAAAAATTGGACAACTGCACGGGAACGTTAATCACGCCCGTGCTCGAATCCAGTTCTCCGATGGAGGCTGGAAAGACGGAGATGGTGGGCTGCGGATCGTCGTTGACGATAGTTCCCTGCGCCTGCGCATCGCTCAGGGTCGCGTTTTCCGGGCTGCCTAAATTGACGAAGAAAGTCTCGTCCGGCTCATAGGCCGTGTCGCCGTTGATCGTGATGCCGATGATCCTTGAGGAAGTGCCCGGAGCGAAGTTCAGCGTACTGATGGCCTGCTGGTAATCGTTCACCGCTGCGGTAGCCGTGCCGTCGGCGGTCTGGTATGGCAAGAGGATAGGCTTGCCGCTCGCCGCCGAGAGCGTGACGGTAAACTCCATCAGCTTCGGATTGAAGGTCGTATTGCCTTCACTGGCGGAGATGTCCTGAATGATGAAGGTGGGAGGCGCGTCGTTATCCAGGATCGTGCCGATACCGAGCGTGTCGTGGATGACGGCGTTCGACGTGGGCGAAGAGAGGAGCACGGAGAAGGCTTCATCATATTCGTCTGTGAGGTCGCCGTTGACGGGAACGTCGATTGTCTGCGTCGTCGTCCCCGGCGCGAAGGTGAGCGTGCCGGAAACCGGCTGGTAATCTACGCCCGGCGTGGGCAGGAAGGTGTTCATCTCCGACAACACGAATAGACCGCGCGGCTCGATGCGGAAGTTTACTCTCACCGTCTGAGCGGAAGCTTCGGAGAGCGTGACGTTGAAAGACGCGTTGCCTGCACCCACGTCGCCCTCCGTGAACGTCACGTCGTTCACGGAGATGCACGGACGCGGCGCGACGAAATCGTTCAGCAAGATCGCGACGCTGTTTGCGCCCTGCCGCGTCACGGCGAGATCAATTTTGCCGTCGCGGTTGAAATCACCTGCGACGGACGAATTCGGATAACCTCCGACAGCGAAAGGCACGGAGAGGCCGAACCCGCCCGCGCCGTCGCCCGTCAGGACAGACAAGCTCGCGCTCAGGCTGTTGACGACGGCGAGATCGACGACATTGTCGCCGTTGAAATCCCCTGTGGAGATGGCCTGCGGATAATCGCCGACGCTGAAATCGTTTGCGCCGCCGAAGTTGCCCGTCCCGTCGCCGAGCCTGGCCGAGACATAATAATTGTTGAAGTTTGAAGTGGCGGTAAACGCCACGTCGGCCTTGCCGTCGCGGTTGAAGTCGTGAGCGATAACGGTGAGCGGGTTGCCGGGCAGCGCGTGATCGCGCCTCGTGTTGAAGTAGCCGCTGCCGTTGCCGAACAGAATGGTCAGAAATTTATCGTGATAGCGAACGTAGGCGAGATCGAGATGAGTATCCTGATTAAAGTCGGCGATGGTAAAGTCTTCGAAAAAATTGCTTCCGGTGACTCTGGAACCGGCGGCGACATTGAAATGGCCGGAGCCGGTGCCTAACAACGTCGCGAAATTTCCTGAGTCATTGAAGGCGACGACGATGTCGGCAAAGCCGTCGTGGTTAACGTCAGCGGTGTCGAGGTTGTAGGCGATGCTTCCGTAGGAATTGAGCGGGATGTTGATCGGGGCGGCGAAAGTGCCGTCGCCGTTGCCGAGCAACACTTCAACTGCATCCAGAGAGTGGACGGCTGCAGCGACGGCCAGATCAGCTTTGCCGTCGTTGTTGAAATCAGCCGAGACGAGGGCGGTGAGAGTGCCGCTGCTCTGAATTGGAATTACCGGAGCAGACCCCATCCTTCCAGTGCCGTCGCCGAGCAGGATCGTAATCCCCTGCGCGCTGAACGTCCCGGTTCCAAGCGTGCCCCCGTTAATAACCGCGAGGTCTTCATACGCGTCGCGATTGAAATCGGCGCGGACGATCTCGTCGGGTCTGTAGCCGACATTGAAATTGAGCGTGCCCGCAAATCCACCCCCGTTCAGACCGTAGAGCAGGTGGACGGCGTCCTGCCGACTTGCGACCGCGAGGTCGGGTTTGCCGTCGGCATTGAAATCTGCGGAGACGATGCCCGTCGCCCAGTCGCCGACGCCGTACAGGGTCGGCGCGCCGAGTTGGCCTGTGCCGTCGCCGTGCAGGACAGAGACGTTGGCGTTGCCGTCAAGCGCGGCCACATCGCTCTTCCCGTCGCCGTTGAAATCGCCGACCGCGATTCCGTCGCTGGCATCGCCGGGAGCAGTTGTCGGAGTGAGGAAATTGCCCGCGCCATCGCCGAACAGAATGGAGATGCCTTCGTTGTAGTTTTTTGCCCCGACGAG
>DASWNS010000302.1:0-7939 GCA_036399115.1 Pyrinomonadaceae bacterium
GCGAGCGTGGCTGGTGGGAGAAGCCGAAGCGTTGGACGGCGAAGAAGCCCTGCGCCGGATTCGCGGCGAAAGCCTCACCGCGTTCGACCCGCGCCGCACGGCTCTGCTGGAAGTGAAACCGGAAGAGTTGCCCAAGCTCACTGGCGCAGCGTTGCCGCCAGAAGCGACGGCGCGCGTGGTTGAATACCAACCGTCACGGTTGGTCATCGAAACGAGCGCGCCTGCGGCGGCTGTGCTGGTCGTTAGCGAGATCATCTATCCGGGATGGGAGGCAACGGTGGACGGGGTGGCAGCGCGAATTGATACGACCAATTATCTGTTGCGCGGCGTGGCCGTGCCTGCGGGCGTACATCGCGTGGAGATGCGCTACACGGCTCCTGCCGCGCGCGTCGGCGCGGTCATCTCGGCCTGCGCCCTGCTGCTCTTATGCGGCCTCGCGCTTTACGATTGGCGCGCCGGACGAAGCGGAGATTGATAATTCGGAGCGCGTTTCAAGACCCGCCCATGCTTTCCGTGCGCCTTCGCGCCCCGGCGTGGGTTATCTTCTTTCGCAAAGATAAGTTTCGCGCTTGACGCGTAGGGAAGAAGTCGCGCGGAAGCGTAGGTTTCGAAAGACACCCCGGCAGCGTTTTAACTCAAAGGCTCGACGAGACGATCAATGGACTCAAAGAAGCATCGCCGCATGGCAGAGACGACGAGAACGCGGGGAGCGAGCGTGGAGTTTGCGCGCGCTCTTTTCGCCTTTGTGCAGGAGCGTGCTTTCGTGCGCGAGTGTCTCATCTTTCTCGCCTTCGTTGCTTTGACGGCGTTGATGTCGTGGCCTTGGGTGCGTCATCCCCTGGACACAGTCTCCGATCTCGGTGACCCCTACAACATCGCTTACACGCTCTGGTGGGACTACCATCAAACCTTTCACGACCCGCGACACCTCTTCGACGCGACCATCTTTTATCCTTACCGCGACACGCTCGCCTTCTCCGAACACGACTACGGCATCGCGCTCCTCTTCTTCCCCCTCTTCGCCCTCGGCGTGCGCCCGCTCACGGTGCATAGCCTCGCCACCTTTCTGGCCTTCGTCCTCTCAGGCTACGGCGCGTTTCGTCTCGCGCGCACGCTCACAGCCTCTTACGGCGCGGCGTGGGTGGCGGGCGTGGCCTTCGCCTTCATCCCGTATCGCTTTCAACGCCTGCCGCACCTGCACTACATCTTCGCCGGGTGGATTCCGCTGCTCTTTGAAGCGTTGATACTTTTCGTGCGCGGGCGTAGCTGGCGCAGCGCGGCATGGCTCGGCACCGCCTTTTTGATGAACGCTTTGACGTGCATCAGTTGGTTTATCCTGACGCTCATCCCGCTCGGATTGTCAGGCGCGTTTCTCGTCGTCTGGTACGGCGCGAGGCGCGAGGGGCGCGCGCTGTGGCTGCGCGGCGCGGTCGCCCTCGGCGCGGCCTCGCTCGCGTTGCTCCCGTTCCTGCTGCCCTACCGGCGCGTGGCCGCGCTCTACGGTTTCGTGCGCGACGCGAAGGAAGTAAAGATGTATTCGGCGACCGCCTTGAACTGGCTCGCCGCCAGCCCGCGCCTCAAGCTGTGGGAAGGCTTCGGCGGCGTCGCGGCGACAGAGGAGATGTCGCTCTTCCCCGGCCTTCTCCTCCCGCTCCTCGCCTTCGCCGCCCTCATCCTCTATCGCACGCGCACACGCGACGACGCGAACGACGACACGCATCACGCCACGCGCGCCGGTAGACATGCTGACACGCGCGCCGACGTGCACGACGACATGCACAAGGACGAGCATAACAACGCGCGCACCGACACGCGCAGGGCGGGGAGCGCGCGTTGGCGACGCTTCGCTGCTCCATCAGCACTCGCGTTGCTTCTTCTCGACGCCTTCGCCCTCGGCGCGGGACTCGTCGCGCTCATAATCTCCGCTTACGGAACTTACGACTTCCGAATTTTCAACTGGCATCTCGTCACGGCTACCCGACCGGAAGCCGCTTTCATCGCGTGCGTGGCGGCGGTCGTCGCGCGGGCGGGCGTCACCTTCTGGCCGGTGTTGCGTGGGATCGTCGCGCGGAGGTTCGGCGTCAGAGAGGACGCGGATCGAAGTTTCGAAACGTTTGTGCTCGGCGCGATCTGTTTGAGCATCGGCTTCGTCGGCTCGCTCGGCCTGCACGCCTTTTTTCATCGCTTTCTCTTCGAACACTTCGAGGTCTTCAAAAGCCAGCGCATCCCCGCGCGCTGGGCGATGATCTGTTACGTCGGCCTTGCGCTGCTCGCCGGACTCGGCGCGCGCGCGCTGGCGAAAGCGTTCGCCGGGCGGCGACGTTCAAGCGCGCGGCGGGCTGGCGTCTACGCTCTCATCGTCGTCGCGCTCCTGTTCGAGTTACGCGTCGCGCCCCTCGTCGTCACGCGCGGCGAAGCCTACCCGGACGAACTCACCCTGCGCTTGAAAGAGACGCCGATGCGCGGCGGCCTCGTCGAACTTCCCGCGCTCGGCGCGGCCATCTTCGAACACATGATTCGCGCCGCCGATCACGGCAAGCCCATCGTCACCGCCGCTTCGAGTTTCCTGCCGCCGATCATGCGGCGCGTCGAAGCGATGTCGCAGCAGAAACCCGTGCCCCCTGAGTTTCTCGATCTGCTTGAGTCCATCCCCGCCTCTTATCTCGTCATACACTATTCGCACATGACGCCCGAAGAGACGACGGCCACAGAGACGCTGCTCCGGCACGGACTTCAAACCGGACGCCTGCGCTTCATACGCAGTTATCAGGATCGCGGGCGCAAAGACCTCTACGCGATAACCCGTACGGAACCCGCCGCGCAGGGCGAATCGCCCGCGCCTCCCGAACTCGCCGCACCCGCCGGAGACGGCTTGAAGTGAATTGCAGAAGAGGTGACTCTGACAGGCGCGTGCGCGCGTGAACTTCAGAGACGGACGCCGCGCATCGCTCGAAACGTAGATGAAGAGTTTGAGATACATGACGACGGGGCGGTTGGCGGCGCGGCGCGGCGCGGACGCGGCGGCTATGCTCTGCATCGCCGGTTTCTTCGCGCTCTTCTTCGGTTGGATCTTGTTCGGCGACAAGTACGTCGTCGGCGGCGATGCCTTCGCTTATTCCTACCCGCTGCGCCATGCGGCCTGGGAGATGATCAGGCAGGGGCAACTGCCGCTCTGGACGCCGCATGTGCTCTCCGGCTACCCGCTCCTTTCGATGGCGCAACTCGGCCTCGGCTACCCGCTTACGTGGAGTTACCTGTTTCTCGACGCCCCGCGCGCCGAACAGTTTTACATCCTCGCGCCGTTCCTGCTCGCGCCCGCGTTCACCTACGCCTACCTGCGCGAACTCGGACGCAGCCGCACCGCCGCCCTCCTCGCCGGACTCTCTTTCACCTACGGCGGCGCGACGACCGGGCTGCTCGGCCTCATCGGATTTCCCAACCACTCGTTGATGTGGCTGCCGCTGATGTTGATCGCCGTCGAGCGCGCACGACGCACGGACGCGCGCTTCGCCGCCTGCCTGCCGCTCGCGGCGGGCGCGTACGCCATGTCGGTTCTGAACGGCTACGCGCAGGGTTTTCTCTACCTCGGACTCGTCGCGCTCGCCTATGCCATCTTCCTTTCGCTGTTCGCAGCGACTCGCGGCGCGAGCGCGGGCGGGGACGAGGAATCGGACGCGGCACATCTACACGTCTGGCGACGACGCTGGCGACGCTGGCGTCCGGCGGCGGTCGCGCTCTGCGGGATCGCGCTCGGCGCGGGCATCGGCGCATTTCAAATTCTGGAGACGATGCGCGCCGCGCGTCGCAGCATCCGCAGCACGCTCATCTACCCGCTTTTCGTGAGCGGGTCGTTTTCGCCGCGCGTCGCTTTCGAGTCGCTCGTCGCGCCGCTCTACACAGGGCGTTTCGCCGATGTCGGAACTTACGTCGCGCCGCTCTCCCTCTTGCTCGCGCTCGCGGGCATCCTCTCCACGTTCAGAAGCAAGACGCGACTTGAACGGCAACGCGAAGGGCAACGTGAAGCGCAGCGCGACGTGCGCGTCTACTTCTGGACGGCGACCGCGCTCGTCTCCTGCGTCTTCATCCTCGGCCATCACACGCCCGTCTATGGCTTGCTCTATCACGTCCCCGTCGTCAACAGTTTTCGCGTGCCCTCACGCTTCTCCTACATCTGGACTTTTGCCGCCGCCGTGCTCGCCGCCTACGGTTGGGACGCGCTCCCTCTACTGCTCCGGCGCGCACGCGCGACGACAGGTGCGCCCACGACGGCGACGGGCACGCGCTCGTTACACGCGCGTTGGCACATCACGCTCGTCGCCACTCTCTCCGTTTTGAGCGCACTCGTCGCGCTTCTCTGGTGGCGGCGAATCGTGACTTCCGCCGTGACGGATTTAGACGCGGCGACGGGCGTGCCGCGCGTGTGGGTCGAAGGCTTCTGGTATGCGGGCTTGCCCGTCTCCGAATATCTCGCGTGGAAGGCGGCCTTCACGTTCTTAACCATCCTGCTCATCTGGCGCGGCTGGAAGATTGATGCGGCGCGCACGCGCGGCTTCGTGCTCGCGTGTGCGCTCGCGCTCGTCTGTTTCGTCGAGCCGTTTTTCGTCGTCGCGCAGTGGTGGCAACCGTTTGCGAAGTCGCACGCGCGCTTCAACACGGCTGCGCCCGTCACGCGTCTGTTGCAGGCGCGGGAGGGGCAGGCGGGACGGGCGACGCTCCCGCGAAGTCGCATCTACACGCGCGTCAATCTGTTCGCGGAGGAGTTTACGGAATCGCCGCGTTTTGATCCGCCGAACTTAACCGCGCTGTACGGCCTGGAGAACGTCGGCGGCTATGAACCTCTGTTGCTCGAACGCTACAGCCGCGCGCTCGGCAACGTCAATCTCGATGCCGCCAGCCCGCTCCCCGGCTCCGCGCCGAACCGCGCCCTCTTCGACGCACGCTCGCACGTCCTCGATCTGCTCGGCGCAAAATTCGTCGTCAACGTGAACATGTCGAAGGCTGACGCGCCGCCGGTTGAGACTGATCTGGACGCGCAACGCTGGGCTGTGATCCATGATGCCGACAACGTGCGCGTGCTTGAGAACCGCCGCGCACTGCCGCGCGCATGGCTCGTCGGCGAAGCCGCGTCGGTTGACGGGGAAGAAGCCCTGCGGCGCATCAGCGGCGCGGGCGACAGGGAGTTCGATCCGCGACGCACTGCGCTCCTCGAAGTTGCGCCCCCGGAGATGCCCGCGCTGGCAGGCGGCGAACTCGCACCGGAGAGCACCGAAGCGCGCATCACGCTCTATGAACCGAACCGCCTCGTCGTCGAGACGCGTGCCGCGCAACCGTCCGCACTCGTCGTCGCGGAAATTTTTTACCCCGGTTGGGAAGCGACGATTGACGGCACGCCCGCGCGCATTCATCTCACGAATTTCATCATGCGCGGCGTGGCCGTGCCTGCGGGCGCGCATCGAGTGGAGATGCGCTACACCGCGCCCGCCGCACGCAACGGCGCGATCATCTCCGCGCTCACGCTCCTCCTGTTGATTGTTCTGGCGATTCGTGGGCGCACGCGCGGCGGCGCGGCTTAGAGCGCGTCTGAAAGTTACCTGCTCGCACTTTGCTCTGCGTCTCTAGCGCGAGCTTGTTCCTTGAGCAAGCGCAAGTCTCGCGCAGGGGAACGAAGGCGCAGAGAAGAGACGACGCGGATTTTGAAACGCGCGCTTATAGTTTGAACGTGAAGATTCCCGAAACGAGTAAAGGCGTATGGCGGCGAAGATGTGCGGCGCGGCGCGGCGACGCGGCGGCGATGCTCTGTATCGTCGCCTTCTTCTGCCTGTTCTTCGGGTGGGCGATCTTTCGCGGCCATTTTCTCATCGGCGGCGACGTGTTCTTCTACACTTATCCTCTGCGCTCCGTCGCTTGGGAGATGATCAGGCAGGGGCAACTGCCGCTCTGGACGCCGCATGTGCTCTCCGGCTACCCGCTCCTTTCGATGGCGCAACTCGGCCTCGGCTACCCGCTCACGTGGGCGCACCTGTTCCTGCCCGCGCGCCATGCCGAGTTGATCTACGTCCTCGCGCCGTTCCTGCTCGCGCCCGCGTTCACCTACGCCTACCTGCGCGAACTCGGACGCAGCCGCACCGCCGCGCTCCTCGCCGGACTCTCTTTCGCCTACGGCGGCCTGATGACCAACACCTACGGCATGAACGCCATCCCGACAAACGCCTTGATGTGGCTGCCGCTCCTGCTCATCGCCATCGAGCGTGTGCGAACACGCGGCCTCGCCCGTTCCGTCGCCGCCGCGGCGCTTCCCTGCGCCATGTCCGTCTTAACCGGACACGGGCAGAGCTTCCTCTTCGTCTGCCTGCTGGCGACCGCTTACGCTCTCTTTCTCGGCTTCGCTTACGACGCGGGCGACGCGCAAGAGAACCGGCGGGAGCATGAACCGGAGAGCGAGGCGGGGCACGGACGCGCGCGGAGGCGTGCGTGGTTCGGGTGGCAACGCTGGTCGCCGCTGCTGGCTTCGACGGGCGGAATGTTACTGGCCGCAGGCATCGCGGCGTTTCAAATTCTGGAGACGATGCGCGCCGCGCGTCGCAGCATCCGCAGCAACTTGAGTTACGAGTTTTTCGTCGAAGGCTCGTTTACGCCGCTCGCCGCGTGGCGTTCCTTCGTCGCGCCGCTCTATCACTTCATCGAGGTGACGACTTACATCTCGCCGCTCGCTTTCGCCTGCGCCGTCTGCGCCGTCGCGTTCAATTTACGTCGAGGCCGAAGACAGACGCCGCACCGCGCCGCCTTGACGATAGACGTGCAGGCGGGAACGGACGCACGCGTCTTCTTCTGGGCAGCGACCGCGCTCGTCGCAGTGCTCCTGATGCTCGGCGGGAACACGCCGCTCTATCGCGCGCTCCATCAAGTGCCTGTCTTCAACCTGTTTCGCAGGCCGTCGCGCCACGTCTTTGAATGGACGTTCGCCCTGAGCGTGCTCGCGGCCTATGGTTGGGATGCGCTCGATTCATTCTCGCGGCGCGGCGTGAGCGGCGCGCGCGGGGGCGTCGAGCGCGGGAAACTCGTCGTCGCCACGCTTTCACTTTTAATCGCCGCCGCTCTCGGCGTCGTCTGGTGGCAGACCGCGCATGGCCTGCCTTATGTGGGCGACGCCGTGCCGCGCGCTGAGTCCATCTATCTCAAGTGGAAGATTCTCTTCACGCTCGCGCTCGCCGTCGCGTGCGGTTTCGCTTTGCGCCTGAGCGCGGCGCGGCGTCGGCGTGCGTGGCTGCTCGCGTGCGTCGTGCTGCTCGCATGTTTCGTCGAGTCGCACCTGCTCGTCACGCACTGGTGGCCGGGCACGATCAAGACTACGGAGCGGCTCACCACTCCGGCGCGTGCGACGCGTTACCTGCAACAGTTTCCGGCGCACGAGAACCGCGTCTACGTGCGGGCGAATTCGGGGGAAGAAGAGTCTGCCGCCGCGCCGCGCTTCGACGCGCTCAACCTGACGGCGCGCTACGGGCTGCACAACGTCGCGGGTTATGAAGCGTTGTTGTTTGAACGCTACAGCCGCGCGCTCGGAGATGTGGACTACGACGCGGTCAACCCGCGACGCGGCGCAAGGGCGACGCTCGCGCTCTTTGCGCCCCGTTCGCACGTGCTGGACTTATTGAACACCACGCGCGTCGTCACGTTTGCGAACCTCGCAACAACGCCCACGGTTGAAGCGCGGGGCGCAGAGGCGGACGGCGATGCGCTCGACGCCACGCGCTGGCAGAGGGAAGAAGAGTTTGACGGGGTCTTGGTCCTGCGCAACGAACGCGCCCTGCCGCGAGCGTGGCTGGTGGGAGAAGCCGAAGCGTTGGACGGCGAAGAAGCCCTGCGCCGGATTCGCGGCGAAAGCCTCACCGCGTTCGACCCGCGCCGCACGGCTCTGCTGGAAGTGAAACCGGAAGAGTTG
>DASWNS010000303.1:0-3112 GCA_036399115.1 Pyrinomonadaceae bacterium
TTACTCATCACTCATCACTCATCACTATCTTTACTTGATTGCAAGCATTCTATCGAGGGCGACGCGCGCCCAGCGGGCAGTCTCTTCAGGCACGATGATCTGGTTCGGCACGACGCCTGCGAGCAGAGATTCCAACGTCCACGCGAGGTTCTGCGGCGCGATGCGATACATCGTCGCGCACATGCAGAGATCGGGCGCGAGCAGGCGTATGTGCTTGTCGGGAAAACGCTCGATCAGGCGGTTGACCAAGTTGACTTCCGTGCCGATAGCCCAGGAGGAGCCGGCGGGCGCATCTTCCAGCGTCTTGATGATGAACTCGGTCGAGCCGTTCAGGTCGGACTTCTCGACCACCTCGCGCACGCATTCGGGATGCACGAGCACCTTGATGCCGGGCGTCTCCTTGCGCACCTGATCCACGTGCCACTCGCGGAAACGACCGTGCACCGAGCAGTGGCCTTTCCAGAGAATGACGCGCGCGCCGCGCAACTCTTCCACGGTGTTGCCGCCGAGTTCCTGAAACGGGTCCCAGACGACCATCTGTTCGAGCGGGATGCCGAACTTGACGCCCGTGTTGCGCCCCAGATGCTGGTCTGGGAAGAAGAACAATTTATCCGCCTCGCGCAAACTCTTCTCGAAGAGCGGCACGGCGTTCGACGAAGTGCAGACCACGCCTTCGTTACGTCCGCAGAAGGCTTTGATCGCAGCCGTCGAATTCATGTAGGTGATCGGCATCACGCGGAAGTCACTTAGGATGCCGATGGAAGCGAGTTGATCCCAGGCGTCTTCGACCTGTTCGGCTGAAGCCATGTCGGCCATCGAGCAGCCCGCGCCGAGGTCTGGCAGGATCACTTTCTGGTGCGGCGCGGAGAGAATGTCCGCCGACTCGGCCATGAAATGCACGCCGCAAAAGACTATAAACTCCGCCGCGTCGCGCCCCGCGCCGAGCTTGGAGAGCTTGAAGGAGTCGCCCGTCACGTCGGCATGACAGATCACGTCGTCGCGCTGGTAGTGATGACCGAGGATGACGAGCCGCTCGCCGAGCGTGCGCCGCGCGCGTTCGATGCGCTCGTGCAACTCCGCATCCGACAACCCGAAGTAGTCTTCCAGGACAGGCGCTTTCGTTAAAGTTGCCACAGTCATTCTTCGTCCCTCCTCAAGCCTTCTCAGCCGCCAATGACGGCCTCACGGCGCACGGCGCAAGCGAAAACTATCTCACTTTGAGAAACATTGCGCAAGCACCTGCTTTCGCGCCCACGCGCCTCATAAAAGAGTACGATACGGGGCATGATTTAGATGCAAATGAGATGCGTGCGGATGTGCGGATGAAGCGAGTAGGAGGAGGGGGAAAGGGAAAGAAAAGCAGGAGCGCGCGAATCGTTCGCACGTCTATGCCGCCATCTCTCCCTTTTCGCCCTTCCCCTTTTCCCGAATGTTCTCAAGGGTGCGTCATCTCTTCGGGCTTGACGTACTCGTCGAACTGCTCGCCCGTCAGGTAGCCGAGCGCGATGGCAGACTCGCGCAGGGAGATGCCTTTCTTGTGCGCATTCTTGGCAACCTGCGCGGCACGGTCGTAGCCGATGTGCGGGTTCAGGGCGGTGACGAGCATCAGCGAGTTGTTGAGGTGCGCCTTGATCTGCTCGCGGTTGAGTTCGATGCCTGCGACGCAATAGTCTACGAAGCCGTGAGAGGCATCTTTGATGAGGCGGATCGAGTGGAGCAGGTTGTGGATCATCACCGGGTTGAAGACGTTCAACTCGAAGTTGCCCTGCGACCCCGCGAAGCCGATGGCGGCGTCGTTGCCGAAGACCTGCACGGCTACCATCGTCATCGCCTCGCTCTGCGTCGGATTGACCTTGCCGGGCATGATGGAGGAGCCGGGTTCGTTCTCCGGCAGGATGAGTTCGCCGAACCCTGCGCGTGGTCCGGAGGCGAGCCAGCGGATGTCGTTCGCGATCTTCATGAGCGACCCGGCGAGCGTCTTGAGCGCGCCGCTGGCGAAGACCAACTCGTCGTGCGCGGAGAGAGCCGCAAACTTGTTCGGGTGCGACTTGAAGGGCAGCCCCGTTAAGTCGGCAATCTTCTGCGCGGCGCGCTCGGCAAACTCCGGGTGCGCATTGAGTCCCGTGCCGACCGCCGTGCCGCCGATGGCGAGATCGTAAAGACCCGGAAGCGTCGTGCGCAGCCGCTCGATGTCGCGCTCGACGAGGCTCGCCCAGCCGGACATCTCCTGCCCGACCGTCAGGGGCGTCGCGTCCTGCAAGTGCGTGCGCCCGATCTTCACCACGTCTGCGTACTCTTTCGCCTTCGCGTCAATCGCCGCGTGCAGACGCTCGACTTCGGGAATGAGCCGGTTCATCTGCTCTGCGGCGGCGATGTGCATGGCCGTAGGGAACGTGTCGTTTGAAGACTGCGACATGTTGACGTGATCGTTCGGGTGGATTGGCTCTTTGCTGCCCATGCGCCCGCCCGCCATTTCGATGGCGCGGTTCGAGATCACTTCGTTGGCGTTCATGTTGGTCTGCGTGCCGCTGCCCGTCTGCCAGACGCGCAGGGGGAAATGCTCGTCGAGCGTGCCCGCGATCACTTCATCGCACGCCGCGCTGATGAGACGCGCCTTGTCCGCAGGCAACTTGCCGAGTTCTTCATTGACGAACGCGGCGGCCTTCTTTAACAGACCGAGCGCGCGGATCATCTCGCGCGGCATCGTGTCGAAGCCGATGTTGAAATGAATCAGAGAGCGTTGCGTCTGCGCGCCGTAATACCTATCGGCGGGCACTTCGATGTCGCCCATCGAATCCCGCTCGGTGCGCGTCCCCGTCGCCTGCTCCTGCTGCGCCGCGCCGCTGTCCTCTCTCAACTCCTTCGCTTCCTGCTGTGACATAAACGCATCCGTCCTTCAATTGACTCAAGCAGACTTCCCATCAAGTTATACGTCTCGCGCGGGACAGTCTCACTCTAAAATTTATGTGAAAACGATGTGTGATTGTACAACGGGGAAAGGTTAAGGCGGAAAGGGGAAGGGATGAAGCAGCGCACGCAAACGATGGGGAAAGTGATGAGTGATGAGTGATGAGTGATGAGTTGAAGCACTCAATCTCTTGAAGGCTTTAAC
>DASWNS010000304.1:0-2756 GCA_036399115.1 Pyrinomonadaceae bacterium
AGCGCGTTCGGGCCGTCGGAGAGAGAGCGCGAAGGCTCCTCGTGAACCTCCATGAAGACCGCGTCCACGCCGCAGGCCACCCCGGCCCGCGCGAGCGGTTCGATGTACTCCGACTGCCCGCCCGTTGCATGGCCGAGGCCGCCCGGCAGTTGCAGGCTATGCGTCACGTCGAAGACGACGGGCGCGCCGAAACTCCGCATGATGGGAAACGAGCGCATGTCAACGACGAGATTGTTGTAGCCGAAGGAGACGCCGCGCTCCGTGAGCAACAGGCGTTCGCACCCGGCGGCACGCGCTTTACTGACGATGTTGCGCGCATCGGCGGGCGCGAGAAATTGTCCCTTCTTCACATTCACGACGCGCCCGGAACGCGCCGCCGCGACGACGAGGTCGGTCTGCCTGGAGAGGAACGCCGGAATCTGCAACACGTCCGCGACGCGCGCCACCGCTTCGACTTGAGATACGTCGTGAATGTCCGTCAACACGGGCACGCCGACCTCCTCTTTCACGCGCTGCAAAACCTCCAAGCCTTCCTCCATCCCGCGACCGCGAAAACTTTCGTGCGACGAGCGGTTGGCCTTGTCGAAAGAGGCTTTAAAGACATAGTCGAGTCCGGCGGCGCGCGTACGCGCGGCACATTCACGCGCGAGCATCAGGGCATGCTCCGGCGATTCGATTACGCAGGGACCCGCGATGATCGTTAAACGCCCGTCGCCGAAGGTCGCGTTGCCGACCTGAAAAGATTGCACCTGTGTTTCGGTTGCCATAGATGATTCGTTAGCAGCTCTTAAAAAAAGTTTGAGCAGTCGCGCCAGTGACGAAGAAAAACGTGACGAGGAAAAATCCTGCGTTCCCGTCAGTCTCTAAAACGGATTCAAAATCTTCTTTAACTTTTTGAAAGCCCCGCCGACCTTCGAGCCTTTCCGGTTATTGTTTCGATTCGTGGCCGGGCGGCTCGCGCGCCGGGATTTTCCGGCCTGCGCCCGCTTGTTCGCCGCTTCTTCAGGCGAGGGCGCGGGAGTCGGCGTCGCTTCCGGTGAAGGCGTGGGCGCGGCTGCGACGTTCGCGCTCTCGCCGGGAATCGTCGCGCCGCTGTTGCGCGCCCTGACAAACGCCGTAAGGCCGACGGCCAGCACGAGCAAGGCCAAGCCCGTCGCCAGCAACACGGGCGGCTGCTTGAGCCAGTAGAGCAAGGTGCGGCGGTCATGCAACAGAACCCTGACGCGCGTGAACGGGTGCGAGGCGAGCGTCGGCGCGGCGTTGATGGCGAGCGCGCCGGTTGCCGCAGCGGCGGCCACGCTGCCCGTTTGCAGCCTGCGCTTCTCCGACGTGTCCGTGAGCATCGTCGTCTCGTTCGTACGCACGCCCGCGCGCGCTGCTCCGCCCGTCTCCCTGTTATCGAGGACGTATCGCCCGGTCGGTTGCTGCGCCCTGTCGCCGTTCTCAAACTCTCCCGGCGCGAGATAGCCGTGAGACGGCGGGGCGACTCCTGCGCGCGTGGCCGCCGCTTGCAGTTCGAGTCGAAACGCACCGGCATCGGGCGGGCGGTTCGAAGGTCTTTTTTCGAGCGCGTGGAGCACGACGCGTTCGAGTTCGAGCGGGATGTTTGCGACCAACCCGGTCGGCGGTTGCGGCGGCTTCGAAGAATGTTGCAGCGCGACGGCGAGCGGCGAGGGGCCTGTGAAGGGAGTCTTGCCGGTCAGCATCTCGTAGAGAATGATGCCGAGGCTATACACGTCCGAGGCGGGCGTGAGATGCGCGCCGTCGCATTGTTCGGGCGACATGTAGCGGGGCGTTCCGATCATCACGCCCGTCTGCGTCAGCGCGTGCTGCTCCGAGTCGTCAAAGGTGTCGGCGGCTAGTTTGGCGATGCCGAAGTCCAGGACTTTGACGAGGGGCGGCGCGTTTTTCGGTTGGACGATGAAGATGTTGGCGGGTTTCAGATCACGATGAATAACGCCGCTTTCGTGCGCCGCTTCGACCGCCGCCGCCACCTGCAACATCAGCGCGACCGCGCGCCTGCTCTCAAGCGGCGACTCGAAGGCCAGCACCTCGCGCAGGTTTCGCCCTTCGAGCAACTCCATCACGATGTAGACGAAGCCGTCCGCCGTGCGCCCGAAGTCCGTCACCGTCACGGCGTTCGTGTGTTGGAGTCGCCCGGCGGCGCGCGCCTCGCGCCGGAAGCGTTCCTGCGCCGCCTCGTCTTCGACGAAACGCGGGTGCAAAACTTTCACCGCCACGGGGCGATCAATCAAGAGGTGCGTGGCGCGATAGACCGTGCCCATCCCGCCCTCGCCGAGCCTCTCGTCCAGACGATACTTTTCATCCAACACGCGCCCCGCGAGCGGGTCGTGCGGCGACGGCACGGCGATGGTCGCGTCGGCACGCAAAGTCGCCCCGTCATCCGGGCACGCCTTCACGTCCGCCGTAAACAACCGACCGCATGTAGGACAATGAAGCATAATTTCCTAAAGACAGTGACAAGTGACGAGTGACAAGTGACGGGTTAAAACAGTAAATCGTGAATCGTCAATCGTAAATAGACGAAGAAGAATTTCCTCTATTCACGAGTCACGATTGACATTCAAGGCTTCATCTCGTCACTCGTCACTCGTCACTTATCACTGCTTTATTGTCGGTTTTTCGAAGCAAAAAGTACAGCAGGAAGAAAGGGTTAAGGGCGGGCGGATCAGGGATGAAGGATCAGGGATGAGGGATGAATCAAAGCCCCGAATCGCGAATCGTCAATCGTGAAT
>DASWNS010000305.1:0-5957 GCA_036399115.1 Pyrinomonadaceae bacterium
CTTCATGTTTGCGCCGCTCTATCACGGCGCGACGGCGCGCGTCGCGGGCGTGCGCCGCGAACTCGGCGTGCATACGACTTTCAATCTGCTTGGTCCTTTGACGAACCCTGCGGGCGCGCCGCGACAGATCATCGGCGTCTGGCACGCATCGCTCGTCGAACCGCTGGCGCGGACGCTCGCCGCGCTCGGCACGGAGCGCGCGTGGGTGGTGCACGGGCGCGACGGTCTGGATGAGATCACGATCAGCGATAAGACCTTCGTGGCCGAAGCGTCGGGCGGCCTCGTGCATACTTTTCATATCGCGCCGGAAGATTTCGGGATCGAGCGCGCGCGCCTCGATGAGTTGCGCGGAGGCGACCCGGAGATGAACGCGCGTATTATTCGGAGCGTGCTCGGCGGTGAACGACGGGACGCGGCGCGTTCGCTCGTCGTCGCCAACGCGGCGGGCGCGCTCTACGTCGGCGGCGCAGCGGCAACTCTGCACGAGGCCGCCGAACTCGCCGCGCGCAGCATCGACAGCGGAGCCGCGCTCGACAAACTGCGACGACTCGCGGAAGCCACCAACCGATGAACGCGCCGCCCGATTTTCTCAGACGAATCATCGAACAGAAGCGCGTGCGCCTGTCGCGTGCGATGAACTCCCGCCCGCTCGAAGAGTTGCGCGCGGCGGCTTCCGACGTGCGAAGCGAAGCGAAGCCGCACGCGTTTCGCGCCGCGCTCGAACGCGCCGGACGCTTCCATGTCATCGCAGAGATCAAGCGTGCCTCGCCTTCGCTCGGAGACATCCGGACGGACATCTCGCCCGCCGCACTCGCACGCGAATACGAATCGGGCGGGGCGTCGGCCATCTCCATCCTGACGGAAGAGGATCATTTCAAAGGGTCGCTGCCAGATTTGCGGGAGGTGCGCGCGCACACGTCTTTGCCGCTGCTGCGAAAGGATTTCATCTTCGAAGAGTGGCAGGTATACGAAGCCGCCGCCGCCCGCGCCGATGCGTTGCTACTGATCGTCGCCGCGCTCGAAGATGCGACGCTCGCGCGCCTCCTGAGCATCACCGAAGCGGAACTCGGAATGGACGCGCTCGTCGAAGTGCACACGGCGGAAGAGTTGCGGCGTGCCGCCGTGTGCGGCGCGAAAGTCATCGGCGTCAACAATCGCAACCTGCACACCTTTGAAGTGTCGCTCGAAACTTCCGTCGAACTCGCGACGCACGCGCCGCAGAACGCGCTGCTTGTCAGCGAAAGCGGCCTGCGCACACAGGCCGACCTGCGCCGCCTCGCATCGCTCGGCTATCGTGGCTTTCTCGTCGGCGAAACCTTGATGCGCGCGGCGCACCCGGCGGAAGCATTGCGCGCGCTGTTAGCGGAGACGAGTTGAGGCGAGCGGGCGCAAGTTATACCGTTGTGAATTATGAAATACAGTGTGCTCAAATCGGTCGCGCATAACTTCTCTCACTCGTTCGTGAGTGGGATGAATTATGTGGATGACGGTCACGTCGTAGACGATCTACGTCAACTCGCGCGACAGGCTAATGGCGAGCGCATCACCATCCAGTGGATTCCGGACTCTCCGCCGCAGACGCGTCTGCCGCAGAGAGTTCTTAAAAGTATCGCTAACTACAAAGCTCATCTCCCGGCGCATGTGCGGAACTCGGGCGCAGATATTGCGGTCATACGCGAGTTCAGAACCGACATCTTTCTGAAGCCCGGCAAGCAGTTTGCCGTGGAGTCGTACCTGCTGGATGATAGAGGCCGGGAGCACGTTTGCAGAGTCTCGTTTTAGGCTCGCGCGGCGTAAGAGAAGACGGATGGTGAAAGTTAAAGTCTGCGGCATCACGAATCTGGAAGATGCGCTCGCGGCGGTGGAGGCGGGCGCGGACGCGCTCGGCTTCAACTTTTACAGGCGCAGCCCGCGTTACCTCGCGCCGGATGCGGCGCGGAGAATTATCTCGGAGTTGCAGCAGTTCGGCGGGGTGCTGTGCGTCGGCGTGTTCGTCAATGAAGATAGCGCGGCGACGGTGGTGCGCATGGCTGCGGAGTCGGGCGTGGCGGCAGTTCAATTGCACGGCGACGAGACGCCGGAGTATTGCGCGGAATTGAGCGGGCAGCGCGTCATTAAAGCGTTGCGCGTGGGGAAAGATTTTGCGCCGGAGCAGGCGACGGCCTACCGTGCGGAGTCGGTTCTGCTCGACGCTTATAGCGCGAGCGCACGCGGCGGCACGGGCGAGACGTTCGATTGGGAACTGGCGCGCAGGACGCGCGAAGTGGTGCCGCAGTTGTATCTCGCGGGCGGCCTCACGGTGGAGAACGTGGCGGAGGCGTGTGCGACGGTCGAGCCTTACGCGGTTGATGTGTGCAGCGGCGTGGAGCTTGCGCCCGGACGAAAAGAGGCTGCGCGGGTGCGCGCTTTTGTCTCGGCGGTGCGCGCAGCGTCGAAAAAGCTTGACTTGCAGCCGTCAAGATAGAGTATGCTGTCGGCGTAGCGAACGTGAGATGCGCGCCGCCCGCTAACGCGGCACAGCGCGACCCTTGACTGCCCCTCTACCTCCTCCGAGTTGTTCATTAGATAGCTTGCCTTTCAACGAAGAAACAGATGAGCGCAACCGCGCGAGCGACTAGCAATCAGGCGAACTCACGCGAGCAGGGACGCGTGCTCGTCGTGACGGACGAAACAAGCCACGCCGCTTCGTTCGACGCGTTGGAGGAGGCTGGCCTCGTCGTCGTGGGCGTCGCGAGCGGAGCGGCGGCCATCGTCGCGCTGAGAAAGTCGCGCCCGCACGTCGTCCTTCTCGATACGTCGTTGCGCGGAATCAGCGCGGAAGAGTTGACGCGCCATGTCGTGCGCGAGCAGGACGGCGTGCCGCTCGTTCTCTTCGGCGACGCGGAGGCCACACACGAACGCAGGCACGCCACGCTCAGCGCGGGCGCGTTCGATTATTTCCAACTGCCCTGCGAACTCGCGCTCCTCATCGCGCGCACCGAACAACTCGTCAAACTCAGACAGGCGATGGATCGTCTGCGCGCAGAAGCCGACCGCGATTATTTAACGGGACTCGCCAACCGTCGCCGTTTTCGCACCGCGCTCGGACAGGAACTCGAACGCTGGCGTCGTTACAAAGTCGCCTGCGCGCTCCTGCTCGTGGACATAGATTTCCTCAAGCGCATCAACGACGCGCACGGCCATTCGGCGGGCGACGAGTGCATCCGCCACGTAGCGAGCGCGCTCACGGAACTCTCGCGCGACAACGACACGGCGGCGCGTCTGGGCGGAGAAGAGTTCGCGTTGCTGCTCGCCGGTGCGACGGAGGCGAGCGCGTTTGCCGCCGCAGAGCGTCTGCGCGAAGCCGTCTCGTCGCATGAGATCGAAAATATCGGCTTCGTTACAGTGAGCATCGGCGTCGCCGCCTGCCCGGCACACGCCACGTCCGAGCGCACGCTCTATGCCGCCGGCGACGCCGCCCTCTATCGCGCCAAAGGCGAAGGGCGCAACCGTTCCACCCTCGCCGCCTCTCTCAGCCCGGCAAACGCATCGGTGCTATAATCCCGCGACAACATCATCGTTCAACTTTGCGCCTCCGGTTCTTACATCCTTCGCGTCTCCTGCGAGAACTGTATTTCACGCCGGACGCGCAAAGTTAAGACGCGAGGCGCACAGCGTCGAGTTGTAATTCAAGGATTGATACTGCTGCTTAGCGGGCGGGGCGCGAGCTGTCTCCGTCCATACGATCTTATGCCGGAAAATTTTTTAACGCAGCCGGATGAGCACGGCCACTGGGGCGCATACGGCGGTCGCTACGTGCCGGAGACTTTGATGGCTCCGCTCGAAGAGTTAAACGCGGCCTACGCCGCCGTCCGCGTCGATGAGACGTTTCAGGCGGAGTTTGCGGCCTTGCTCAAGGACTTCTCCGGTCGTCCCACGCCCCTCTTTTATGCCGCGCGGCTGACCGCGCACGCAGGCGGGGCGCGGATTTTTCTCAAACGCGAAGACCTCTCGCACACAGGCTCGCACAAGATCAACAACGCGCTCGGTCAGGCGTTGCTCGCGCGGCGGATGGGGAAGCGGCGCATCATCGCAGAGACGGGCGCGGGACAGCACGGCGTCGCGTCTGCGACCGTGTGCGCGCTCTTCGGATTGCAGTGCGTCGTCTATATGGGCGCGGAGGATGTGCGGCGTCAGCGTCTGAACGTCTTCCGCATGGAGTTGCTCGGCGCGGAGGTGCGCGAGGTGCAAGCGGGCGCGCGCACTTTGAAGGATGCGATTAACGAAGCCCTGCGCGATTGGGTGACGAACGTGGCGGACACTTATTACCTGCTCGGCAGCGCGCTCGGACCCCACCCGTACCCGCTCATGGTGCGAGATTTTCAGAGCGTCATCGGGCGCGAGGCGCGCGTGCAGTTCGTGGAGCGCGAGGGCGGGCGTCTGCCCGACGCGCTCGTGGCCTGCGTCGGCGGCGGGTCGAACTCTATCGGCCTGTTCCACCCGTTTCTGGGCGATGCAGGCGTGCGGATGATCGGCGTCGAAGCGGGCGGGAGCGGCGATAAACTCGGCGAGCACGCCGCGCGTTTCAACGTCAGCGGCGGCGGGCGACCCGGCGTGTTGCAGGGCACTATGAGTTACGTCTTGCAGGACGAGCGCGGGCAGATCGCCGCGACTCATTCGATCTCCGCTGGCCTCGATTATCCTTCAATCGGACCAGAGCACGCTTTCCTGCATGATGCGGGGCGCGTGGAATACGTCTCCGCAACAGACGCGGACGCGCTCGCGGCCTTTCGTCTCTTGTCCGAGCAGGAAGGAATTATTCCTGCGTTGGAGTCGGCGCACGCCGTCGCCTACGCTTTAAAGCTGGCGAGCGAGATGAAGCCGGAGCAGTCAATTCTCGTCAACCTCTCCGGGCGCGGCGACAAGGACGTGCAGAGCGTAGCCGATGACGCGGCTCGACCGGAGAACCCGACCGAACGCGCGCATGGTGAAACGTTGGGAGGCGTGGAACTGCCTTGAGTCGCATCGCAGAGACTTTCGCGCGGCTGAGACGAGAGCAGAGGCGCGGCTTCATCCCCTTCATCACGGCGGGCGATCCTGATCTGGAAACTACACGCCGGTTGATCCCGGAACTCGCGCGCGCGGGCGCAAGCGTCATCGAACTGGGCGTGCCCTTTAGTGATCCGATGGCTGATGGGCCTGTCATCCAGCGTGCATCGGAACGCGCGCTCAGAGGCGAAGTAGGCGTCGCAGAGGTGTTGTCGGTCGTCAGAGAGGCGCGGCGTGAGACGGACGTGCCGATAGTGCTGTTCAGTTATTACAACCCTCTGCTGCAATACGGCGCGGAGCGTCTGTGCGCGGAAGCCTCGCGCGCAGGGGTGGACGGAATGCTCGTCACAGACCTCGCGCCGGAAGAGGCCGGAGAGTTTGCCGCGACGCTCCGCGCACACGAACTCGATCTCATCTTCCTGGTCGCGCCCACCTCGACGGACGCACGCTTGAAACGCATCGCCGAACGCGCAAGCGGTTTCATTTATGCGGTTTCGCGCGCGGGCGTGACCGGCGTGCAGAACGCTCTGAGCACGGAGGCCGGGCGTCTGGTGGCGCGCGTGCGCGCCGTCTCCGAACTGCCCGTCGCCGTCGGCTTCGGCATCTCGCAGAGGGAACAGGTCGCGGAAGTCTGGCGTTTCGCGGACGCCGCCGTGGTCGGCTCGGCCATCGTCGCGGAGATCGAGAAACGGGGCGACTCCCCTGATCTCGTCGCCCACATCGGAGCCTTCGCGCGCGCCCTGCTGCCGTCTTAAAGGGCACCGGCGCAAACATCGAAATTGCGCTCGACTTGGGCGCGGTCGCTGGCGTATCCTAACGCCGCGCCGGAGACACCTGCCCGCCGTTTGCGCCTGCGAAATTCTGACGGCGGCAAGTTTTTGCGTCTCACCTGCGGGAAAATAAATTTGTTGCATACATGAAACAGCGTT
>DASWNS010000306.1:0-5217 GCA_036399115.1 Pyrinomonadaceae bacterium
CTGGTCGGAGAGTTCGCGCAGGGAAAGGCCGCGCGCCTCGCGCGCCGCGCGCAAACGCGCGCCGAGAGACGACTCACCGCCGCCAGCTCTCGCGTGTTCTTCTGAGTTCTGGTCAGGAGTCTTAGAGTTCACTTGGCGATTGTGCTTCGAGGAGCTAAACGGTCGCTTGCGTTAATGTCTATTAGTCTGTTTTTGCCAGCCCCGCGCGGCAACGTCGCACGCGCCGCAACTATTGGCGCGAATATAACTTGCGCCGCGCGAACGTGTCAAACTCCGGTTTTTTCAAAAGATACGAAGGCGCGCCCCGGCTGCTGAAGATTTGCGACAAACCGGAATCCAGAGCCGTTGAGGAACTCCGGATTCCGGTTTGTCTAGCTCGACGAGTTGCGTTTTCCGTCAACGGATATTTTTTACGGGCGTGGCCGCTCTGCCGGAACATCTCGCACGCGCGGTCTTTCTCCGTCCGGCCTCGGGTCTAAATTCTCTCTGGAGGGCGTGGGGTCTAACTCGGCGGGGAGTCCTCTGAGGGCTTCCGAAAAAACGGCTGCGCCTTGCCTGCAACAGGGTTGGTCTGCGTTGTCGAGTGCGCCAAAACCGCTCAAGGAGGCTTTCAGCGCAAACCCGGTCGGGCCGCCCTCGTTATTGACGCGCACCCTGATGCAGTTTCTTCCGACTTTCAACCCGTTCTGCGCCGTGTAAGTGAATTGGACGGCGGGCACGGCAGGATTGAAGGTGTTGTTGGCTACGGCCTGCATGACCGGATTAAAGTAACTGTTGAGAAACAAATTTGCCTTGTTATCCGCGCGCATCGTGAGCGTTAAGAGCGACTTCTCAGTGGATTGAAGGCAAAAACATCTTTCGTATTCCGACGTGCCGACATTATTGTTATTTCCGAAGATTGGTCGAGTGCCGGGAGCGACGTTCCAACTGCCCGAGAAAGTAACTATCCATGCTCCGGTGTTCGGCGGCAGCGCGCCTGCGGGCGTCGAGCGAACCATCCAGTAACCGTCCTTCGTGCCCGGCGTCGTCGCGTACAGAGCGTTAGGCACAACTCCGACGTTGACGCCCGTGCTCACGTCAACGGTGTTGTATGACGTAGCAAGACTCGAATTCGCAAAAGCCAGCATTGCCAGCACGGCTAAAGCCGAATTTATCTTTCGTGACATTTTTTTTCTCCTTAGATTTTTCTTCCACGTGTTGAGAGATGAGGCGTGGAAGCCAATAGCGGGGTGAAGGGGCGTGCAGCGCAGGGAAGCGTGTGCAGCGCGGGGCGAGGCGGGTCGGACGCCGTCTGAGTGAGCAATAGCCATACCAGCCGCGCGGCCAATCTCAAGCGATCTCTTTAGCGGCTAAAAATGAGCTTTAGTTTCCGGCGCGGGCGCGAGGTGTAGACAGGGAAGGACGTTCTTCGCCGGGCGGGTGTGCACTTCTGTTGAGTCCTGCTTTCCGTTCAAGAACGAAAATGGCTGCCGGAAGGAAAGTTCGCGTATTACGAAAGAGGCGCGTCCCTTGATTCTTGCCGCGCACGGTGCTACGTTGAGCCGTTCAAGGCAACCAACTGGAAACGGAAACGTTTTTAATTTCTACAATCACAGAAAAGCGAGGAGACGACTCATGCCTCTCGAAGCATTGGGAATGGTCGAGACGAAAGGTTTTGTCGGCGCGGTCGAAGCGGCTGACGCGATGGTCAAGGCCGCCAACGTCCAACTTTTAGGAAAAGAGTACATCGGCGCAGGTTACGTGACGATCTTCGTGCGCGGCGACGTGGGTGCGGTGAAGGCCGCGACGGACGCGGGCGCAGCCGCCGCACGGCGCGTCGGCGAATTGATCAGCGTGCACGTCATTCCGCGCCCGCACGGCGAGGTCGAACGCGTGTTGCCGAAGAACGGGCGCACAAACTACAGCCCGGACGAACGCGCCGTCGGCGGTGGCGGCTCGCGCGGCGAACTCGGCGAAGGCGACCAGGGACGCTCACTCCCGGCAGGCGCACGCGAAAACAACAGGGAGAAATCAAAGTGACAAGTGGCGAGAAAGAAAAGTGATGAGTGATGAGTGATGAGTAATGAGTAAAAGACAAGTCTTTACTCATCACTCATCACTCATCACCCATTACTTCTTCCTTGTCACTCATCCCTGTAGTTGTCACTGTCTTGGAGGCTTTATGTCAGTTGACAAAGACCTTGTCTCGGTGCAGCAGGCGCGCGACGCGGTCGAGGCCGCACATCGCGCACAAATCCAACTGGCGCGATTCGATCAGGCGCAGATTGATCGCATCTGCGAAGCGATGGCGAAGGCCGCTCTGCGCGAGGCGACACGGCTCGGCGCAATGGCCGTCGAAGAGACGGGCTTCGGCATCCCCGACGACAAGCGCGAGAAGAATCGCTTCGCGGCGGAAGACGTGTGGAATGCGTTTCGCGGCCTGCGCACGGTCGGCGTCGTCTCCGAATCGAAAGACGTGATAGAGATCGCCAGCCCGCGCGGAGTGGTGTGCGGCATCATCCCTTCGACGAATCCAACCTCGACGGCGATCTTCAAAATTCTCATCTCCATCAAGTCGCGCAATGCCATCGTGCTTTCGCCGCACCCGTCCGCCGCGAAGTGCATCGCGGAGACGGCGCGCATCATGCGCGAAGTGGCGATCAAGGAAGGCTTGCCCGCCGACGCGATCAACTGCCTGACGACGGCCACCATCGAAGGCACGGAAGCCTTGATGAAGAACCGTCTGACCGCCGTGATTCTGGCGACGGGCGGCATCGGCCTCGTGCGCGCGGCCTATTCTTCCGGCAAGCCCGCCTTCGGCGTCGGCCCCGGCAACGTGCCTGTCTTCATCGAGCGCACGGCGGACGTGCCCACAGCCGTACAAAATATTTTGACGGGCAAGACCTTCGACAACGGGACGATCTGCGCTTCGGAACAGGCGGTCGTCGCCGACGCTCCCGTCGCAAAAGCCGTGCGCGCGGAGTTTGCACAACAGGGCGGCCACTTCCTGAGCGCGGCGGAAGCAGAGCAACTGGCTAAAGTCGTCACCACCGCGCAGCGCACACTGAATCCGGCGATTGTCGGCAAGTCGGTCGAAGTGATCGCCAAGATGGCGGGCTTGAATGTGCCGCAGGGCACGCGCTGCCTGATGGCTGACGTGGGCGGAGTCGGGCGCGAACATCCTCTGTCGATGGAGAAACTGTCGCCGATTCTCGCCTTCTACGTGGAAGACGGTCTGGAGCGGGGCGCGGCGCGCTGCTTCGAGATTTTGAGTTATGGCGGCATGGGACACACCGCCGGAATCCACACGCGTTCGCGCGACGTGGCGAAGGCTTACGGCGTGGAGATGCCCGCCTCGCGCGTCGTCGTCAACACGCCGACGACGCACGGCGCAATCGGTTTCTCGACCGCCCTCCCGCCTTCGATGACTCTCGGTTGCGGCTCTTGGGGCGGCAACGTCACCTCCGACAACATCTCGCCCCTGCACTTGATGGACATCAAGCGCGTCGCCTTCGAGACGCGACCCGTCAAGAGCGCGCGCCCGGCGCAAGGGGCAGGGCAGGCGAGCGCGTTTGCACCGCAAGCCGCCGCTCCCGTCGCGCCGCAGGCGGGCGGAAAAGTGAGCCGGGAAGATGTCGCGGCCATCGTTGACCGTTTCCTGTCGAACCGGAACGCCAGCCAGCCGACGCCGACCTTCAACGCGCCCATGCGCCCGAACGAATCGCCCGCGCCCGTGCAGCCCATGAACGAGATCGATCCGAACTGGGTACAATCCAAGAGCGCAGCCGCCCCGCACGCCGAAGCCGCGCCCACCGCGCAGGCGAGCAGCGGCGGAGGCGGCAATGGCGGCGGCAACGGCGGAAGTAGCGGCGGCGCAAACGCGACGGTGCAGGCGGCAGCGTCGCCCGCGTCGAAGCCTACAGCCGCAACCGTCTCCGGCGGCAACGCGCAGGCGCAGCCGACGCCCACGCAGACGAACGGGCACAAAGCCGTGGACTTCGTCTCGGAAGAGGACGTGCGCCGCGCCATCGGTAAAGGCGAAAAGATTTACGTCAACGCCAAGACGATCATCACGCCCTCGGCGCGCGACATCGGCGACCCGGCGGAAGTGTTTGCGAAGGTCTAAAAACTGGTGAATCGTGAATCGTAAATCGTGAATAGATTAAATCCGATTCTTTCTATTCACGATTTACGATTCACGATTCGCGGTCTTAACTTTATGTTTCTAGGAAAAGTCGTCGGCACGGTCTGGTCAACAAAGAAGACGCCTGATCTCGAAGGCGTCAAATTTCTGATCGTGCATCCGATTGAGTTGGACAAAGAGCCGAACCGCAGCATTATCGTGGTGGCGGATCGTCTGGGGGCAGGCGTGGGCGAGATCGTGATGTGCGCCTTCGGGAAGGCGGCGCGCTCGGCCATCGGCGATCAGGAGATGTCGATTGAGGCGGCGGTCGTCGGCATCGTGGATCGCGTGGACGTGCAAGGCTCGCCCTCTGACGACCTCAACGAAACCGCACACGAATTGAGAAGCGGAGACAACGGCAGAAGATGAAACAGTGACAGGTGACGAGAAAGAAAAGTGATGAGTGATGAGTAATGAGTAATGAGTGAAAGACAAGTCTTTGGTTCTGACTCATCGCGCATCACCCATCATTCATTACTTCATCCTCGTCACCCGTCACTCGTTACTTAAAAGAATGGCAAACGAGGAATTGATCTACAGGATCACGCGGGCGGTCTACGGGCGTCTGGGGGCGCAGGCCGATGAGCGCACGGTGGAGAATTTGGTGACGGACATCTACCGCGCGATTGAGCCGGTGGTGGAAGCACCGGCGGACGGCGACAATGGCGCAACGCAGCGCGGCGCACGTCGCGGCCTGACCGCGCACGGCGGCGAGGCCGAAGGCTCTTCGGATCGTCTCATCGTGTCGGTCTTCGGCGTGGATCATCCGGGCATCGTGGCGGGCGTGGCGCAGATTCTCGCAGAGTCCGGGTGCAGCATCGCGGACATCAACCAGACGGTGGTGCAGGGCAAGTTTGCGATGGTCATTATCGCCGATTCGTCAAACTCGAACGCACCCGTCTCGACACTCAAGGAACGCTTCCGCGCCGCTGGAGACAAACTCGGCGTTCGCATCTACGCCCAGCGCGAAGACCTCTTCAACGCAATGCATAGAATCTGAAGTGATGAGTGAGAGGTGATGAGTGATGAGTCAAATCCGGCTTCTCACTCATCAC
>DASWNS010000307.1:0-1659 GCA_036399115.1 Pyrinomonadaceae bacterium
TCTTCATCACACACATGCACGGCGATCATCTCTTCGGCTTGATGGGACTGCTCGCCACCTGCGGGCTGGCGGGACAAGCGCAGGAGATACACGTCTATGGTCCGGACGGCCTCGAAGATTACATACGCATGTCCGGCCAACTCTCGCGCACGACCATCTCCGACAATCTCAACATCCACACGGTCGAACCCGGTCGCATCTACTACGACGATGATTTCAGCGTCACCTGCCAACCGCTCAGACATCGCATCACGTCCTACGGCTACCGTGTCACGGAGAGCGACAGGCCGGGAAAATTCGATGTGGAAAGGGCGCACGCGCTCGGCGTCCCCGCAGGGCCTCTGTTTGGTCGCCTGAAGCGCGGCGAGAGCGTCGAACTGCCCGACGGGCGCATTGTTCACGGGCGCGACTTCGACAGCCCCTTGATCGAAGGGCGTTCAATCGTCTATTGCACCGATACGACTTATTGCCGGAGCGCGGTTGCGCTCTCCGAGGGAGCAGACGCTTTAATTCACGAAGCGACCTTCGCCGAGCAGGATGAGCCGCTCGCCCTCCAGAGCATACACTCGACGACGACGATGGCCGCGCGCGTGGCAAGCGAGGCGCGCGTCGGTCAATTGCTGTTGACGCATTTCAGCCCGCGTTATACGAAAGAGAGTGAGATCACACCGGACGATCTGCTGGCACAGGCTCGCGCCATATTTCCCCGCACAGAGATGGCGCGCGACTTCATGACCTACGAAGTCCCACGCCGCGACCGGAGTGCGGGGTGAGAGTTGAAGGGCGAACTTGAGGCGGGCGACGTACGCTGTGCACCAGTCAGTCGCGCGGCGGGCGAGTTTGTAACCGGCGAACTCCTTGTTTGTAAAAAAGCATTTTGAAGGTTAGATTGTGTCCGCATGACCGGACTAGAAGTTAAACGGAGGCCGACGCGCTGTAGTGCCAGCCGACTTCGACACCGGCACAGGTTATTCCCCACGCCTCTGAGCTAAATTTGTCAAAACCCGAAGGAGTGAGAAACGCCATGTCGCGCCAAACGCCGCCGCGTAACGATAGATTCGAGGATTACGTTCCCGTCGCTGAACGGCTGGAAAAATTTTATGAGAGATTCCCCGACGGGCGCGTCATCACAAATATCATCGAGCATAATTTGGAGAGCGGCTTCGTCCTGATGCGCGCCGAAGTCTATCGCTCGCCCGACGACACGCAACCTGCGGCCACCGGCCACGCCTTTGAAGTCCGCGGCGAGAGTTATGTGAATAAGACGAGTTACATAGAAAACTGTGAGACAGGCGCGGTCGGGCGCGCACTGGCTCTGCTCGGCTTTGAAGTGAAGCGCGGGATCGCGAGCCGTGAAGAACTCGAAAAGAGCGCGCGGATGACGCCGGAGAAGGTTGCGCGTGCGGCGAGCGTCGTAGACGCTTCAGCGAGTGTGCCTGTGAAACCGCGTGTCGAAGCGGGAGAGCAGGGCATGAGTCTCGACGCGGAAATTCTGCAAAGCGCGGGCGCGCTCGGCTACGATGCGGCAAAGGTGCGCAAGTGGATCGATCAGAAGTTTAAGGTGACGGGCGGCCTTGAGGCTTTGAGCGAAGAGAAAAAACGCGAGGTGCTGAGAGTGTTTCGCGAGAAGGCTTCACCGGCAGCGGCGAAGGGGACAAC
>DASWNS010000308.1:0-4492 GCA_036399115.1 Pyrinomonadaceae bacterium
TTGCAGGAACATGATGATCGGCAGCACGGCGACGAAGATGATCGCGCCGACGACCATCGCCGCCTTCTGTCTCGTCATACGCAGTTCGTCTTGCAGAAAGGCCATCGCGGGTTGCGCGAGCGCGAGCGACGAGGTGATGCCTGCGAAGAAGAGGAGCGTGAACCAGATGCCGCCGAAAAGGAAGCCGCCCGGCAGACCGGAGAAGACGGCGGGCATCGTCTGGAAGCCGAGATTGAACGTGCCGGAGTTGGCGATGGCCGTGGCCGCGCCCGCGCCGTAAAAGGCCGTCGCCGCCGGGATGGCGATGGAACCGCCGAGGATGACTTCGCAAAACTCGTTCATCGAGGAAGTCGCCAATCCCGTCAGCACGATGTCGTCAGTCTCTTTCAGGTAACTCGCAAAAGTTTGAATCGAACCCGTGCCGAGCGAGAGCGTGAAGAAGATCTGACCGGCGGCGGCGAGCCAGACCGCGCCGTCCGTGATGCGCGAGAAGTCGGGGTTCCAGACGAAGGCGATGCCGCCCATCGCGCCGGGCAGCGAGAGGACGCGGATGCCGACGATGATCGCGAAGAGGATCAGGAGCGGCATGCCGATCTTCGCCATGCGCTCGATGCCGCCCGCGATGCCCTTCGAGATGATGAAGATGTTGAGGAACAGCGTGATGGCGAAGAAGATGACGCCGACGACGCTGCCCGACCACGCCAGCCCGTTGTTCGTGCCCTGATAGGCGGCGAGGTAGTCGCCCATCGTGGTGAACGCCTGATCGGGGCTTTGCCCGGCGATGCTCGGCATCTGGTTGGCGAAGGAGAGCACGGCGTAACCGAGCGTCCATGATTCGATGTAGGTGTAGAAGATGACGAAGGCGAGCGGGATAAAGACGCCGAGCGCGCCGAGGTACTTCGAGAGCGGGTTCGCCCACATCTTCTCGAACATGCCGGGCGAGGTCGAATAACCGTACTTGCCGCCGAAACGCCCGATGCCCCATTCGATCCACATCAGAGGGATGCCGAGCAGAAGGAAGGCGATGAAGTACGGGATCATGAACGTCCCGCCGCCGTTGCGCGCCGCGAGCGCGGGGAAGCGCAGGAAGTTGCCTAAGCCCACGGCGTTGCCGGCCATCGCCAGCACGAGTCCGAGTTGCGATGCCCAGCCTTCTCTCTCGACGACATCCGTGTCGTAAGGGAAATCAGGGATCGGATTCAGGTCTATATCGTTGTCGTCTTTGTTTGCCATATCAAAAGTACGCTCTTCTTTGGCCTTGAAGGTTGAGTCACCGTACGGTTCGAGACGGCGACTCAACTCCTGTCGTCTAATTTACACTATTTGTCTTTTTTCACTTCCGTGTCAATCGGTCGTGCCGGGCTGTCGGGCGGCGCGTTCGGGTCGCCAACCGCTTGACCGCCGGGCGAGATGCCGTGCGTGCCGAGTTCGTGCGCGAGATTGTATTTTGACATCACGCTGTGCTTGCGTCCATAGAGATAGTAGATGACGAAGCCGAGGCCGAGCCAGATGGCGAGGCGCACCCAGTTGTAAGCGGGCAGCGAGAACATCAGGATGGAGCACGTCACGATGCCGAGGATCGGCACGAGCGGCACGAACGGCGCGCGGAACGGGCGTTCCGCCTCCGGGTGTTTCTTGCGCATGATGAGCACCGCCGCGCAGACGATGACGAAAGCCATCAGCGTGCCGATGTTGACGAGTTCGAGCAGCACGTCGATGGGCAGGAACGCGGCCAGTATGCCGACGAAAATGCCGGTCAGGATCGTTGACTTGTAGGGCGTGCGAAACTTCTCATGCACCGCGCCGAAGAAACTCGCGGGGATGAGTCCATCGCGCGCCATCGCCAGCAGCACGCGCGGCTGGCTGAGCATCATCACGAGCAGCACGGAGGTGATGCCCGCCACGCCCGCCAGCGCGATCAGACCTTGCGCCCACGGCAGCCCGACCTGTTTGAAGGCTTCCGAAACCGGCGCGTTGATGTCCAACTGACTGTAGTGCACCATGCCGGTCAGGACGGCGACGACCGCGATGTAGAGCACTGTGCAGATCACGAGCGAGGCGACGATGCCGATGGGCACGTCGCGCTGCGGGTTCTTGGCCTCCTCCGCGTGGGTCGAAACCGAGTCGAAACCGATGTAGGCGAAGAAGGCGAGCGCCGCGCCCGCGAGCATGCCGAGCGGTCTGCCTGCCGCGTCCACCTGACCGGCGATGGGAGTTCCGAAGAAGCTCAAGCCCGTCAGACCGTAAGGGGCGAACGGCGTCCAGTTCGCCGTGTTGATGTAGAACGCGCCGACGCCGATGACGAAGAGCACGGCGGCGAGTTTGACGACCACCATCGTCGCGTTAAAGCGCGTGCTCTCCTTGATGCCGACGACGAGCACGATGGTTACCAGCGCAACAATGAGGACGGCGGGCAGGTTGATGAGCGAACCCGTGGGTTCCAGATGCATGAAGTTGTTGCTGGTGGCGCTGTATTGCAGCACCGGCCCGCTCAGGGCTTTTGGCAGAGTTATCCCCAGCAGACTCAGCACGGATTGAAAATAACCCGACCAGCCGTTAGCGACCACCGCCGACCCGACCGCGTATTCCAAGACCAGATCCCAACCGATGATCCACGCGAACAGTTCGCCGAGCGTGGCGTAAGCGTAGGTGTAGGCCGAACCCGCGACCGGCACCATCGAGGCGAACTCCGCGTAGCAGAGCGCGGCGAAGATGCAGACCAGACCGGCGGCGACATACGAGAGCATGAGCGCGGGTCCGGCCGTCTGCCGTGCGATGGCTCCGGTCGAGACGAAAATGCCCGCCCCGATGATCGCGCCCACGCCGAGGCTGGAGAGCGCGACCGGGCCGAGCACGCGGCGCAGACGATTCTCTCCCTTCGCCTCTTCCAACAGCATGTCGAGCGGTTTTCTTGAAAAATATTGATGATTTTTTGCCATGTAAGTCGAACCTCCGCGAATTTTACGGTAGTTTTAAGTTGATGAACGGAGCAATCACCTGTCTCCTAAACGTGCTTGAAAAGAGTCTGCCCTTTGAAATTTCAGGGCGGTGCCGAATCAAATTCCGGCGAGTCACAGGTAAAGTTCCTTGAACTAAATCCCTTGCGCCATCGCGTCGTCTTCGCGCGGGTCTGCGGCCATAGGCACGCCGATTTTGCGCCAGAGGAAATAGACCGGGATGCCCGTTAGCACGATCAACAGACCCGGCCACGTCGTCGCCGTCTGGTAGATGAACAGGACAACTAAAATTATGGACGCGCCGACGATGTAGAGCGCGGGGACGACCGGGTAGCCGAAGGCTTTGTAAGGCCGCTCCACGTCAGGACGCTTTCGGCGCAGCACGAAGATGCCGATGATCGTCAGGATGTAGAAGATGAGCGCGGCGCTGATCACGTAGTCGAGCAGATTGCCGTAGAGGTTGCCGTAAGCAATCGCGCCCGCCGCGTCCGTGCTCACCGTGCGCGGCAGGACGAGCAGAGCCGCCCAGACGCCCTGAATGACGAGTCCCCACGCGGGCACGCGGTTTTCGTTCAACTCGCCCGCCGCGCGGAAAAACAGCCCGTCGCGCGCCATCGCGTAGTAGGCGCGTGCGCCTGCGAGGATGAGTCCGTTGTTGCAGCCGAAGGTCGAAACCATGATCGCCACGGCCATGACGGTCGCGCCGAAACCGGGGAAGATGACGTTGGCGGTTTCGGAAGCGACGCGGTCGCTCGGCGCGTTCTGGATCGCCTCGAAGGGGAGCGCGACGAGATAGGCGACGTTGGCGAGCAGGTAGAGTGCAATAACGAGGATGGTGCCGAGCGCGAGCGAGAGCGGGATGTTGCGGCGCGGATTCTTCACCTCGCCCGCCGTGAAGGTGATGTTATTCCAGGCGTCTGCGGAGAAGAGCGAATTGGTCTGCGCGACGCAGATTCCGACGAAGAGGCCGAAGGCCGCCGCAGCCGTCAAGCCCTGCCCTACCTCTTGCAGGTTGCCGCGCACTTCCCAGAAGTTCGAGAAGTTGGCCGTGCCCGCGCCCGAATTCAACCCGACGATGATGCCGAGCACGATGAGCGCGATGAGCGCGCCCGTCTTCGCCACCGTGAAGACGTTTTGCACGAGTTTGCCGAGTTTCAGGCCGCGCGTGTTCATAAAGGTGAGCAGCGCGATCATCAACAGCCCGACGAGTTGCGCCGTCGAAAGCGAGAGCGCATAGCCGCCGAGCCGGACGGGTTCGATGAGATAGTTTTTCTCCGACACCCACGGAACGAGTACGCCCGTGTAGCGCGCGAAGCCGACGGCGACCGCCGCAATCGTCCCCGTCTGGATGACGAGAAAGAGCGTCCAGCCGTAGAGAAAGCCCCACATGGGCGAGAACGCTTCGCGCAGGTAGACGTATTGCCCGCCCGCTTTCGGCATCATTGCGGCCAGTTCGCCGTAGGAGAGCGCGGCCATCAGCGTGAGCAGCCCGGTGATGATCCAGACGACGAGCAGCCAGCCGGGCGAGCCGACCT
>DASWNS010000309.1:0-4527 GCA_036399115.1 Pyrinomonadaceae bacterium
AGTTCGTTGCGAACTCAGGAGCGGTCTGGTTTAACTGTCCCTGCTAGTCGTTCGATCTTTTCAGCCGTCGTTTGTTCACGCAAACGGCGGCTGAATTCTATTTGCACGAGAGAAAGGGTGACCTAACGTGAACACACAAATGCTCTTGATCTTTCTGATCAGCTTTGCCGCGCTCGGCTTCGCCTTCCTGCTCATCAAGAACGTGCTCGACCGCGACACCGGAACGCCCGCCATGCGCGACATCTCCGACGCGATCAAGGAGGGCGCGGAAGCGTTTCTCAAACGGCAGAACACGACCATCGCCATTCTCGCCATCGCGCTCGCCCTGCTCATCTTCATCGTCTACGGGTTTGTGCGCTCGCACAATGCCGCCGACCCGATTGACTCCGTCGGGCTGGCCTTCTGGACCACATTCTCCTTCGTTCTCGGCGCGGCCTCCTCGGTGGCCTCCGGCTACATCGGCATGTGGGTTTCCATTCGCGCCAACATCCGCACGGCGTCTGCCGCCACGCGCTCCCTAAACGGCGCGCTCCAGACGGCCTTGCGCGGCGGCGCGGTTTCCGGCCTCTTCGTCGTCGCGCTCTCGCTGCTCGGCGTCGCCATCCTGTTCGAACTCGTTGACCGCCTGACGGAAGTTCCGGCGACGAAGATTCCGCTCCTGATCGCGGGCTACGGTTTCGGCGCATCGTTCGTCGCGCTCTTCGCCCAACTCGGCGGCGGCATCTACACGAAGGCGGCGGATGTGGGCGCAGACCTCGTCGGCAAAGTCGAAGCGGGGATACCGGAGGACGACCCGCGCAACCCCGCCGTGATCGCAGACCTCGTGGGCGACAACGTAGGCGACTGCGCGGGTCGCGGCGCGGACTTGTTCGAGTCAACCGCCGCCGAAAACATCGGCGCGATGATCCTCGCCGCCGCGCTCTACAGTTCAAATCCAGACTTCTTCACGCCCGGCCAACTGCTCGGCATCATTCTCTTTCCGCTCGTCGCGCGTGCCTTCGGCCTCGTCGCCTCGATCTTCGGCATCATGATCGTGCGCACGCGCGAAGAGGGCGACCCGATGGCCGCGCTCAATCGCGGCTACTTTCTGACCTCCGCGCTCGCCGCCGTCGGCTTCCTCGTCGCCTGCTACTGGCTGCTCCGACCGGCGGGCGCGAATGCAGCAGCCGCGCCCAATGCCTGGCTCTACTTTTTCCTCTGCGGTTTGATCGGCATCGCAACGGCGATCCTCTTCGTCTTCATCACGCAGTATTACACCGAATATCGCTATCGCCCCGTGCGCGAGATCGCGGAGGCTTCGCAGACCGGACCTGCGACGAACGTGATCAGCGGCGTCGCCGTCGGGTTAGAGAGCACAGCCTTTCCGATCCTCGTGATCGCCGCCGCGATCATCAGTTCGTATTATCTCGGCACGGCTTCCGGGCTGAACAATGCGGGCTTCTTCGGCACGGCGGTCGCCACGATGGGCATGCTCGGAACCGCCGCCTACATCCTCGCGATGGACACCTTCGGACCCATCACGGACAACGCGGGCGGCATCGTCGAGATGTCGCAGCAGCCGGAAGAGATCAGGCGTAAGACCGACCGCCTCGATGCCGTCGGCAACACGACGAAGGCTCTGACGAAAGGTTACGCCGTCGGGTCAGCCGCGCTCGCCGCCTTTCTCCTGTTCTCGGCCTATCTCGACGAAGTGAAGAACTACGGCCTCAATCTCGGCACGGGCGGGTTGGGTTCCGCGGAAGCGGGGCGCGGCGCGGAACTCTTCGTGATCAATCTGGCGAAGCCGGAAGTCTTCATCGGCGGACTGCTCGGCGCGATGCTCGTCTTCCTCTTCTCGTCGCTGGCGATCAAGGCGGTGGGCAAGGCGGCTTACGAAGTGATCCGCGACGTGCGCGCGCAGTTCAAAGAGAATCCGGGCATCATGGAGGGCACGTCGAAGCCGAATTACGGGCGCACGGTTGACATCGTGACGCGCGGCGCGCTCAAGCAGATGATCCTGCCGGGCGTGCTCGCCGTCGGCCTGCCCATCGCCGTCGGCCTCATCTTCCGCGCACTCTTCTACGCGCAGATCGGGACGGGCGACCGGACGAACAGCGTCGCCTCGCTCGTCGGCAACCCGCGTTACGCGCATCTGGCGACGGGCGCTGAGGTCGTCGCAGGGATGTTGATGATCGGAACCATCGTCGGCATCCTGATGGCGCTCTTTCTCAACAACGCGGGCGGCGCGTGGGACAACGCCAAGAAGTATATCGAGACGGGCGAGTATGGCGGCAAGCGCAGCGAGGCGCACCGGGCGGCGGTCGTGGGCGACACGGTCGGCGATCCGTTCAAAGACACGGCGGGGCCTTCCCTCCACGTCTTGATCAAACTGCTCTCGACCATTACTCTTGTGCTCGCACCATTGTTTATTTAACTACAGTGACAAGTGACAAGTGACAAGTGACAAGCAAAAGCGTCTTGTCTTAAACTCGTCTCTCATCGCCTGTCACTCATCACTAAGGTTGAAACTATGAATACATCTTACGCAAAAGCTGAAACTTTGACGGGCGCGTGGCTTGCGCCTGTGGACGCTGTGAAGTCGGTCGCGCTCGTCATCGCGTTCAGTCTGTTAATCGCGCTCTCGGCGCAGGTGGTCATTCCTCTGCCGTTTACGCCCGTGCCGATCACTTTGCAGACCTTCGCGGTCTTGCTGACGGGCGCGCTTCTGGGATCGCGTCTCGGTGCGCTCGCGGTTGTGGCTTATCTCGTCGAAGGCGCGTCGGGGCTGCCGTTCTTTCGCGGCGGCAACGGCGGCTGGCTCTATCTCGCGGTCAGCCCGACAGCCGGTTACCTGCTGGCTTACCCGCTGGCAGCGTTTCTCACGGGCTGGCTCGCGGAGCGCGGTTGGGACAAGAGATTTCTGACGGCGGCAGCGGCCATCGGGCTTGGCTCAATCGTGATCTTATTCGGCGGGTGGCTCGGACTGTTGCGCTTCTATTCTGCGCCGCAAGCGTTCGCGCTCGGCGTCGTGCCGTTCATCATCGGCGACATCGTGAAGATCGCGCTTGCGGCGGCGGCTCTGCCTTCGGGCTGGGCGTTGCTGCGAAGAAAGGGATGAAGGATGAGGGATGAGGGATGAATCAGAAAAAGCACTCAACCTCTTGAATGCTTTTTCTGATTCGTCCCTCATCCTTCATCTCTCTGTTTCATCCTATGAAGCAAGCAAGCAAAAAAGCTCTGGCAAGATCGAAAGCGTCCGTCCCTTGTAATGAAGCGGAGCGGCTCGCCGCGCTGCACGAGTGTGCCATCCTCGACACCGACGCCGAAGAGTCTTTCGACGACATCACGCGCCTCGCCGCCTACATCTGCGCGACGCCCATTGCGCTCATCAGTCTGGTGGACACGTCGCGCCTGTGGTTCAAAGCGAAAGTCGGGTTCGCCCCCAGCGAGTTGCCGCGCGCGTCCACCTTCTGCACGCAGGCCATTCTCAAGCCCGAACCCTTCATCATCGAAGACGCTTCGGCGGACAAGCGTTTCGCCAAAAACCCTTACGTCATGTCCGCCCCGCACGTCCGCTTTTATGCGGCGGTGCCGCTCGTTACGCCCGACGGGCACGCGCTCGGCGTGCTCTGCGTTATTGATCACGTGGCGCGCACGATTGACGACGAACAGCTTGAGGCCTTGCACGTGCTCGCGCGCCAGACCATGACGCAACTCGAACTGCGTCGCAACTCGAACACACTGGCCGAACTGAATCGAAAACTGGACAGGGAGATCGAAGAACGCAAGCGCGCCGAGGCCGAGCGCGTGGAGTTGCTGGCGCGCGAGCAGGAGTTGCGCGGCGTGGCGGAAGCCAACGAGCAGCGTTATCGCTTTCTCGCCGAATCCATCCCGCAGCAGGTTTGGACGGCGCAGCCCGACGGCAGGCTCGATTACGTCAATCGACGCACCATCGAATACTTCTCCCGCAGCGAAGACGAGATCACGGGTGAGAGTTGGCAACAGGTGATTCACCCGGATGATCTCTCCGCGTGCCTCGCACGCTGGGAACAATCGCTCAAGTCGGGTGAAATCTATGAAGTGGAATTCCGGCTCCGGCACGGCGCAGACGGAGATTATCGCTGGCACTTAGGCCGCGCGCTGCCGATGCTTGACACGGACGGGCGCATCATTCGCTGGTTCGGCACAAACACGGACATCGACGATCAAAAACGCCTCTACCGTCTCGCGGAGGAGGCCAACCGCGCGAAGGACGCTTTTCTCGCCACCGTCTCGCACGAACTGCGCACGCCGCTCACTTCGATGATGGGTTGGGCGGAACTTCTCAAACTCGGCATGCTCGACGAGAAAGGTCAGCGGCACGCGCTCGACGTGATCGAATCGAGCGCGCGTGCGCAGGCGCAACTCATCGGCGATCTGCTCGATATCTCGCGCATCATCTCCGGCAAACTCCGGCTCGAAGTGCAACCCGTCGAACTCCCGCCCATCATCGAGGCGGCGATGGACGTGGTGCATCCGGCGGCGGAAGCCAAGTCGATCCAACTCGTC
>DASWNS010000310.1:0-8261 GCA_036399115.1 Pyrinomonadaceae bacterium
CGCCGAGCAGGTCGCGTATCTCTTCGGGGTGCGCGGGGCGCACGGCGATTGCGCCGAGCGTATCGGAGAGTTTCGTCTCGTGCAGTTGATGATCGCCGCGAAGCAGCGCGAGCGCGGGGAAGTTTTCGCCCGTTTCGTTCGTGGCGATGTAGACGAGCGTTTTAACCTGGCGGTCTGCCGCCGCGCCGCCGGGGAAGGTGATCAAATCTTCAATCGTGCGGACGCCGGGCGTGGGAAACTCTTCGGGCGCGCCGGTCGCCGCCGCCGGGTCTGAGATGGCTGCGATGCGGGATGTCGCTTTCTCTAAATTCGCCGCGTAGCCGCACGCTTCACAGGTGGCGATTAAGTCTTCGCCCGCGTCGGACTTGACCATGAACTCGTTGGAGGCAGTGCCGCCCATCGCGCCGGAGGAGGCTTCGACGATTGAGAACTTGAGGCCGCAGCGCGTGAAGATTTTGATGTACGCCGCGCGTTGATCTTCGAAAGACTTGTCGAGTCCCGCGCTGTCAACGTCGAAGGAGTAGGCGTCCTTCATGATGAACTGGCGGACGCGCAGCACGCCTGACTTCGGGCGCGCTTCGTCGCGAAACTTCGTCTGTATCTGATACCAGACCTGCGGGAGTTGCTTGTAGGAGCGCAGTTCGTGGCGGGCGATGCCGGTGAAGATCTCTTCGTGCGTCATGCCGAGGCAGAGGTCTGCGCCTTTGCGATCTTTGAGGCGAAACATGTTGTCGCCCATCACCGTCCAGCGTCCGGTTTCTTCCCAGATTTCGCGCGGGTTCAGAGCGGGCAGGAAAAACTCCTGGCCGCCGATGGCGTCCATCTCCTCGCGTACCACGCGCATGACCTTGCGCATCACGAGCCACGAGAGCGGGAGATAGGAATAGATGCCCGCGGCGAGTTGGCGCACCATCCCGGCGCGCAGCAGAAGGCGGTGCGAGACGACTTCGGCATCAGCCGGGACTTCGCGCAATGTGGGAATGAAATAGTTTGACCAGCGCATGAAAGTGTTTTCCAGTCTCCTTATCGAAAAACGTGCGACGCGAACAGAACGGGCATTGTCGCGCAAGCCGCGCGTGCAAAGCAAACGCCCGCGCCGCCTCCGCCTTGCCGGAACGCGGCGGCGGGAAGCACAATGAGGCGACGACGCCACGGACGCAGATCGTTTACGATAGGCTTAAACACATGAGCGAAAAACTGCGAGTCTCTTTCAACAGCCCGCAATGCGGCTGGATGTCGTTCGAGCTGCGCGCGGGCGAACAGAGTTTGATTGATGCCGTCAGCTACACGCCCTACGATTCATTACACGACCTGATCCGCGCTCTTTCCAAACTTCTCGTGGACGACACGGAGTTGACGGTCAAGTGGGCGTATAACCCGGACGAACTGGACTTTAATTTTAGAGCGAGCGGCGACGAGGCCGAGCTTGAGGTTAAGTGGTACAAAAATCACCTCCGGGTCGCGGGCACGGGCGAGCGCAGGTTCTTCTTTCAAGGCTCAAGGCTCGACCTGTGCCATCCCTTCTGGAAGGCTCTGAGAGACATCCAGAGCGATACGGAAGTGGACGAATTCACACGCAACTGGAGGCGTGAATTTCCTGAAGCAGAGATGAAACGGTTAACCGAAGAGATCAAGGCGTTCAAGTTAAAGTAGGCGCAGGGCGCGAAACTGTCCGCCCCTTGAAGGTTGTTTGCGCCGCCGCGAAAGCGTGATGTAACATCCGTTGCGCCGGAGAGACGCTTTCCCACACAGACACAAATATTCGAGGAGAAGATTCATGACCGACCGCCGCCACAACGCGCCGCTCGCCGAAGTTGATCCTTTAATCAACGATGCCATCAACCATGAAGTCGCGCGTCAGGCCGAGGGGCTGGAGTTGATCGCGTCGGAGAATTTCGTGAGCGAGGCCGTGCTCGAAGCGATGGGGTCGGTCTTTACGAACAAGTACGCCGAAGGGTATCCGAAGAAGCGTTACTACGGCGGCTGCGAGTTTGCCGACGTGGTGGAGCAAGCGGCGATTGACCGCGCGAAAGAGTTGTTCGGCGCAGAGCACGCCAACGTCCAGCCGCATTCGGGCGCGCAGGCCAACATGTCCGTCTATCTCGCCGCCATCCAGTATGGCGACACGATCCTCGGCATGAACCTCTCGCACGGCGGCCACCTCACGCACGGCCATCCGATGAACTTCTCCGGCATCAGCTACAAGGTGGCCGACTACGGCGTCTCGCCCGAAACCGAGCAGATCGATTACGACGACCTCGCGCGTCGCGCCGAAGAGCACCGCCCGAAGATGATCGTCTGCGGCGCGTCGGCCTACCCGCGCACGATTGATTTCGCGCGCATTGGCGAGATCGCGCGTTCGGTCGGCGCGCGCGTGATGGCCGACATCGCGCACATCGCCGGGCTGGTGGCGGCGGGTCTTCATCCTTCACCCGTGCCGCACGCAGACTACGTTACGACGACGACGCACAAAACTCTGCGCGGGCCGCGCGGCGGACTCATCCTGTGCCGCGAAGAGCACGCGGCGGAGGTGAATAAAAAACTGTTTCCCGGCGTGCAGGGTGGTCCGCTCGTGCACATCATCGCGGCCAAGGCCGTCGCCTTCGGCGAGGCTCTCGGCGCGGATTTCAGAGAGTACCAGCGGCAGGTTGTGCTGAACGCGAGCGCGCTCGCGGAGGAACTCAAGGCGCAGGGCTTCCGGCTCGTCTCCGGCGGCACGGACAATCATCTGGTGCTCGTCGATGTCTTCATGGGAGGCGCAGGGATCACCGGCAAGGTGGCGGAGAAGGCTCTGGAAGCGGCCAACATCACAGTCAACAAAAACACGATCCCCTTCGACACGAACAAACCTTTCGTCACCTCCGGCGTACGCCTCGGCACGCCCGCGCTCACCACGCGCGGCATGGGTGAAGGCGAGATGAAAACCGTCGCGCGTCTCATCGCGGAAATTCTACACGCCCCGGAATCCGAAGAGGTGCGCCAAAAAGTCAGGCGCGAAGTGGCGGAACTCGCCGCACGCTTCCCGCTCTACCCGAACCGCTTGCGACACACGACGCCGCCCGAAGTCGAAGCGATGGGCGCGGACTGAGCTTACGTGTGCGCGCGACGGCGCGACAATTTATTCGAACGTATAAACGAAGATCAAAACTCGACTGCGACAGTTGAAAGAGCCTGAGAGACTTCTGGCGGCGTTGCGGTTCTGCTGCTACGCGGCTGCCGTGCTCGTGCCTTTCTACCTGTTGATTCGCGCGAACTCCGCCTGGACGCCGCACCCTCGATTCTTTCCCGACGATGCCGTCTATGCGCGGATGTGCTGGCCTTCCGGCTTCATTGTCTACTGGCACGATTTCGGGTTTTATCGCCTGCTCGCGGTGCCCGCCTACGCGCTCTCGAATCGCGCCGTGATGCGTGCTTCGCTCTCGCCCGTCCCGTTCACTTTAATCGCATCGGCCTTCGCGACCCTCGTGTTCGTGTGGACTTGCGTATCGGTCGGACTGTCGCGGCGGCGCGGCGTGTTGCTCGCGGGCGTGCTGCTCTCTTCGCCGCTTCTGCTTGAGACGCTCAACTTCTGGTCGGGCACGTTCAACTACGCGCTCGTACTGCTGCTCCTTGCGGCGCAACTGCGCGCGTGCGTGTGGGCGCGGCGTCGCTTCGTCGGGCGACCGTCGCGGGGTTACCTCGTCACCGCCTGCGGCGCGCTCATCGCACTGCTGACCTACGAGATCGCTCTGCCGTTCATCCTCGCCACCAGCGCGTTCTACACGCGGCGCGGGCGTGCGCGCGAACTGCTGTCGGTGTGCATCGCGTGTGCCGCACTCCTCGCGTTTGTGGGCGCGCTCGTGTGGGCGGGTGTCTACTGGCCGCTGCGCTTCAGATTGATGGCGGAGCAACTGGCCTCCGCCGTCTCCGGCACGCCCGCCCCGAATCTGCACGCGCCGTCTCCGGCTACGGCGACGCCGCTCAGCACGCTCGGACGCGCGCAGATGTACGCCTCGCTCTTGTTCAGCTTCGTGCGCACGGGCTTGCTCTCTCCTTCGTTTTGGGGACTCGCAGGCGCGCTGGCGGGCTTGGGTTTTCTTGCGCGCACGCCGACGGAGAAAGCGAGCCACCCGGCGGCAGCAAGAGAGACGGAAGCGCAACCGCCGGACGATGCGGAGGCACAACTGCCGGACGATAAGGAAGGGCGACTGCCGGATGATAAGGAAGGGCGACTGCCGCGAGATTTGGTCGCGCTCGGTTTCGCATTCTCGTTCGGCGCGTGCGTCGTCTATCTTTTGGTGACGAGATCGCTGAATGCGCGTTACGTCGCGTTTTTGTTAATCTACGGAGCGGCGACGCTGGCGTGGACGAAATGGCGCGCGGCCTCGTTCGCGCTCGCCTCGCTGCTGCTCTTGCAGGCGGCGGTGGCGGCGAGTTTGCCGGTTCACATGCGCGATGTAGAGTTAGCGGCGAAGGGGGAAATTAACGCCGCGCGGACGGGCAGGGGCGACCTGATCTCCGTTGACGGGCGACTCACGCGCGGCTCTTGGGGAAAGCGTTTTTTTGCGCCGGAGCCGATTGACCTGTTGAAACAGCCGCTCAATTCGCGCGCTTGCCGCTATGCCGCGCCGTGTGAAGAATGTCGATGAGCGTGGTGAGAGCGCGCGGGAGATTTTCGCGCGCTTCGCGGCATCTAAAATCGAGCGTTCGGAAAGTGTGAGTTGGAAACGTTGGCGTGAGGTGAATGATCTCTCTATGAAAACAAGTCCGAAATTTTGCCGACACGCGCTCGCGCTTCTCTTCGCCGTGACGATAGGGACAGCGACAGCGCAGGCGCAGAAGCAAGCGGAAGAGAAAATTATTTTGCCGCCTTCGCCTGCTCCTCCAATCGCGCAACCGTTGCCGACGCCGCTTCAGGCCAAGCCCGTCGCGGATAAACTCGCTCCGGCGGGATGGATGCGTTACGAGGTCGGAGAACCGCTGGTCTTCAGTCTGCTCCTGCCCACGCAACCGATGGGGATGGTAGACCGTGTGAACGTCGCTCCCGGCGTGGAGGGTATCTCGCGGATCTACCTGAGCGTCGCCGACACAGGGGTCTACGGCGTGTCTTTCATGGACGCGCTGCCCGCCGAGCTTCTGACCGAGCCACGGAGGCGAACGTTTTTCGAGGGCTTCAGTCAAGAGTTTGCCGAAGGCTTTCAGGCACGGATGAAGGAGCGCGGGATGGAGGTTCGCCTCACCATGTTGGAGCAGCGCGCGGCGTCGGCGAGCGGGATGACGGGGTACGAGCAGGATTTTTCCTACGGTCAGGTGATGGGGCGCGTGCGGGTGGTCTTCGGCGCGGGAAGCGCATATGCTGTGATGGCGATCTGGAACGGCCTCTCGTTAAACAGCGAACGCAGCGCGTTCTTCGAGTCTTTAAAGGTCAGCGCGAAACGCTAACGGACGCCGCTCCACGCGTCTCTCGCACGCGGATAAAAATTATGGAAGAGATTTTCGGGCGCAACGGTTTGATCTCGCGCTCGCATCCGGATTACGAATTTCGCCCCGGCCAGATACAGATGGCCGAGGCCGTGCTGCGCGCGTTCGAGGAACGCAGGCACCTGCTCGTCGAAGCGGGCACGGGTACGGGAAAGACGCTCGCCTATCTGGTCCCCGCGATTGCGGCGGCCACGGCGCGCGGAGAGCGCGTCATCATCTCGACGGGCACGAAGAACCTGCAAGAGCAGTTGATGGAAAAAGATATTCCGTTTCTGCAACGCGTGCTGCCGAAGAAGTTCACCGCCGCCTACATGAAGGGGCGCAACAACTACGCTTGCCTCCAACGCATCAAGCGCGCAGAGTCTGCGCCCATCCTCGACGGCCTTGATGATATAGACCACTTTGAAGAGGTGCGCCGGTGGGCGCGCGATTCGCAGACGGGCGACCGCGCCGAACTCGTGCAGCTTCCCGAAAACCTCTCCTTCTGGCGGCACATCGACGCGCGCTCGGAAATCTGCATGGGGCAAAAGTGTCCTGACTACGATCCCTGCTTCATCACGCGCATGCGCCAGCGCGCGCAGGATGCGGACATCGTGATCGTCAATCATCATCTCTTCTTCGCAGACCTCGCGCTGCGCGGCGGCGAGTACGGGCAGGTCTTGCCGGATTACTCGGCGGTCATCTTCGACGAAGCCCACTCGATTGAAGACGTGGCGGCGGAATATTTCGGCCATCAGGTGTCGAGCTATCAGATCGAAGACCTGCTGCGCGACCTGCAAATTCTTCCCGTCACGGACGTTGATGCGAACAAGGAACTGACGCGCGCGGGCGGGCGCGTGGCGCGTTTCAGCGAACGCTTCTGGCAGGGCTTTCAGGAACGCGGCGAAGAGGGGCGCGCACCGATCCTGCCGGGCACGTTCGCGCGCAAGAACCCGCGCGGCGAGATCGAAGCGACCGCGCTCGGCGATTCATACCTGAGCCTCGACGGCGCGCTCAACCGTATGGAGACGACGCTCGACGCGCTGCGCGAGCAGCCGCCCGAAGTGGAGAACCTGATTCGCCGCATTCGCGAAGTGCGTTTCGGGCTGGAGTTCATCGTCGCGGGTGACGACAAGCGTTACGTCTACTGGATGGAGCGGCGCGGGCGCGGCATGTTCCTGCGCGCCTCCCCGATTGATGTCTCCACTCTGCTGCAAGACAAACTCTTCGAGCGCGTCGAGACGGTCGTGATGACTTCGGCCACGCTGGCGAGCGCGGGCAGCTTCACGTTTGCGCGCGAACGACTCGGCCTCAACGATGAGAAGACGGACGAACTCATCGCGCCTTCGAGTTACGACTATCAAAACCAGTCGGTCTTGTATCTCCCGCCGCGTATGCCCGACCCTCGTTCGCCGCAGTGGGCGGAAGCGGCGGCGGCAGAAGTCCTGCGCATACTGGAAGTGACCGACGGGCGAGCCTTCGTGCTCTCCACGAGTTTGAGCGGGATGCGCGCGCTCTACGAACGCGTCGCGCCGCAAGTTGATTTTCCCTGTTTCATGCAGGGCACGGCGGCGAAGTCTGCGCTGCTCGATAAGTTTCGCACGACGCCGAACGCAGTGCTCTTCGCCACTTCGAGTTTCTGGCAGGGTGTGGACGTGCGCGGCGACGCGCTCTCGTGCGTCATCATTGATAAGCTGCCGTTTGCCGTGCCGTCCGACCCGATTGTGGCCGCGCGTCAACGCTTCATCGAAGACGCGGGCGGGTCGAGTTTCTACGAGTACAGCGTGCCGCAGGCGATCATCAGTTTGAAGCAGGGCTTGGGTCGTTTGATTCGCAGCGCGACGGACAGGGGCGTGCTCTCCGTGCTCGACCCGCGCCTGCGGACGCAACCTTACGGGCGACAGTTCATCAAGAGCCTCCCGCCCTGCCGCGTCACCTCCGACCTGAAAGAGGTGGCGCGCGTGTTTGTTGAAAGCGCGGCGGCTGTTAGATGATAGCGTCCGTCGAAAACAAGGGGGCGAGTTCTAACCAAAACTTTCGACCTCTGGAGGCGCGCATGAGCAAAGACGCAAGCGAAGATAAGACGATCTACAAAGTGGTGGTAAACCGGGATCAGTATTCCATCTGGCCTGCTCACCGTGAGAACGCGCGGGGCTGGACGGATGCCGGTCAAAGCGGAACTAAACAACAATGTCTCACCTACATTGAAAAGGTTTCGAAGGCCGCCCGACCGCCTGCTGAGAAGAAGCAGCGGTAAGAGATGCGGCTAGTCCATCCGTCAGTCTCAAGCGTGAGGGCGGGCGGCATCAGCCGGGCAGAGAGGGAAGCGAAGCAGAAGATGAGCGGAATGTTTGAAGTGATGATCGAGCGCAACTTTTCGAGCGCGCACCAACTGCGCGGCTACAAAGGGAAGTGCGAGAACCTGCACGGGCACAACTACAAGATCGAAATCTACGCGCGCGGGCGCGAACTAGACCACATCGGACTCCTCGTAGACTTCGGCGACCTGAAGACGGCAGCCGACGAGATCGTACAGTATCTCGATCATCGCAACATCAACGAACTCCCGCCCTTCGACGCCGAACTCAACCCCTCTGCGGAAAACCTCGCGCGCTACATCTTGGAGCACGTCGCCGCGCGCGTCGGCGACGAACGCGTCAAAGTCTATAAAGTTCGCTGCTACGAAACGCCGACGAGCGTGGCGACGTATCAGGTGGATTAACCCACTCACGAAGAAGCGTGCGCGCTTAAGACAAAAGCCAGTGAGCTTTTGTTATACGCAACCCGGCTTCCGTCAACAGCACACACACTTTCATTATAAG
>DASWNS010000311.1:0-3700 GCA_036399115.1 Pyrinomonadaceae bacterium
TTCCGTCGGAGAGCTTAACTCCGTCGGAGATCATAATCCCGTCCGAGATCATGATGCCCTGACCGAAGGCCGCGCCGAGGTTGTAAAGCCGCTGGTATTTCGTGATCAGGTTGGTTCCGGTAATGTAGCCCTGATTTTGCAGCACGCCCTGCGCCCACTCGAATTTGTATCCGCTAAGAGTGGTGTAAGGCGAAGGGAGCGGGCTTCCGGCGACGAGGAGTGGCGTGCCGAGTTTGGTCAGGTTGGTGAGGTCTGTGCGGATGAGTTGCGCCAGTTGCACTGCGCCGTCGAGGTTGAGCTGGCCTGCGCCCTGCTCGTAGGTGTTGAAGCCCTTGAGCGGCTGCGCCGTGTACTGGAGGATCATCTTGATCATGTTCGGCGTGAGCTTCGGATTCGCCTGAAGCAGCACGGCTGCCGCGCCCGCCACTATGGGCGTCGCCATCGAAGTTCCGCTCATCAGCATGACCTTGTGTTTGGGATTGCTCGCGGGCGTCACGTCGAGCGAAGGGTAGTTTCTGACGATGGCGTTATCCAGTGCTTCGGCGGCGATCAATTTGTTGCCGGGGGCGACGAGGTCGGGTTTGACGATGTGGTCATAGACCCTCGCACCGTTGACGGTCTGGTAGCTTCTGGTCGGGCCACGCGAACTGTAAGTCGTCATCACGTCGTCGTGACGAGATTCGGTGTCGTGCGTGTTCGACGCGCCGACCGTGATGGCCGAAGGTTCATTGCCGGGGCTATGGATACGCCCGTAAAACTTTTGCCCGTCCATAGTCGTCCCGTCGTTACCGGCGGCGGCGACGACGACGATGCCCGTATCAACCAGCTTGCGCACCGCCAGGCAGAGCGGGTCAACCTTGTACGAATTGATCGCCGGTGAGCCGATGCTCATATTAACGACGCGAATCTTATACTTCTGGTGGTTCTTCTCGCCGAGCGGCTTGTTAGGGTCTGTCGGAGCCAGTATCCATTGCAACGCTTTCAGGACGTTAGCGGTAGAGCCGATCCCCTGCGAGTTGAGAACGCGTAGGTTGATGATCTTCGCTTCGGGCGCGAGGCCGGTGTACGCGCCGTGGGCGATGTGGTCGGACGCGGAGGCGAGGGATGCGACGTGCGTGCCGTGGCCGTAGGGGTCGTCGGTTCGGTTCTCGCCCGTGAAATCTTTCTGGTAGGCGATGTCGTTGACGCCGTGGTGATCTCTATCGACGCCGGAGTCGAGCACGGCGATGTTCATGTCCTTGCCTTTGAGGCCGCTGTTGCCGCTGCGCTCGCGCATCTCCCACGCGCCCGTCACGCTCTCAACGAATCCGAGGAAGTTCACCTCCTGATCTTCCGTGATGAGCTTAACTTCGTCGAACAAGGTGAGTTCTTCAACCACCCCTGCGGGGAGTTCGACCGCCATCGAGTTGAAGCTCTCGTAAGTGGCGTTGACATGAACGCCGTTGCGATTGAGCAGGGCGCTGAGTTCGCCCTTCGGCTTTTCTCTAAGCTGGAGAATGACGGAGAGGATTACGTCGTTCGGGCGCGAAGCCCGGATGCGGTCACGCAGCACAGGCGAGACTTTATCGTCGGGCAGCACCCGGTCGTCCACGGGTCTTTCTTCCCTGACCTGTCTTTTACCGGGCTGTCTTTTGGTCTGCTGCGCGCCGACCGGCAAGAGCGAGTGGGCGCCGGAAATAAGCGCGACGAGCAGCAGCGCTGTTAATCTTATGCATTTCCGGGATCGTCGTGAAGAATTCATGTTCCTGTCCTTCGGGAACTCCCACTACCTTGCTCCTGTCGAGGAGTTTAGGCTGGTAAGTGCGTGCCCGCTCCCGTTTTCACAGAGAGGAGGCTCTTGTCGGTGACTTGATAGCTAAAGAGCGTGCCCGGCGCAGGCCGGGCTGCCGGTTAATAAGCGATAGTCGTGCCATAAGGGCAAAGCCGGTGATCGCCGTAAACTGCGGATTAAACGGGCGACGTGCGAGAACTACAGGCATTATCCCGGAACCAGAATGACCGATTCATTCAAAAGTAATGGCAGCGACTGTCACAATGAACGACGTGCGGTGAGGTGCTATAGAGGTAAAACGATGAAGTAGTTATGATGACCCGTTCATAAAAGAAGCAGAGCAGACCCGGCAGCCCGGTCTGCTCTGCTTCATGACAATATTACGAATGGAGTTCAGTTGCGCTGTAGAAAGATGGTGTCGAACACTTCCTCGCAACGGAAGCCGCACGCGCGGTAGAAGGCATGCGCCCGCACGTTCTCCTCGTTCACGAGCAGGCAGACGCTCTTCGTTTTCGTAAGCAGGTCAGTGCACAAGTGCGTCAGGCAACGCCTGCCGAAGCCCGTATCGCGCTCCGAGGGAGCTACCCACACGCCTTCGAGGTAGACCACGTCCGGCGTCTCAGCCTGCACGTCGGCCTTGAAGAGCAACCTTCCGTCCTTGATGTTCACCCACACGCGCCCCGCTTCGATGCGACGACGGCACCTCGCAATGAACCCTCCGGGGTCTATGTTGAGAGGGTTGATCCCGCTCTCCTCCTCGGCCATCGCGGCGTGCACCGGCGCGATAAGGTCAATGTCTTCCGTGGTAGCCCGGCGCAGCCCCCTGACCTCTCCGTCTACTTCTAACGCGCGGCGCAGTTCGAAGAGTCGCTCGCGGCAGGCGCGCCTCACCGGTTGCCCCTCACCGGCGTAAAACGCCCAAAAGGCTTCGATCTTTTGGCGCTCGCCCAAGATCAGGTGCTTGCGCACACTACGCTGCGCGACGAAGGCGAACTCGCGCGCGGCTCGGACGGTGCGCGCCTCGACGAGCGTGACGTGGCCGATGAGGGCGACGCCTTCGAGGCGGCCTTTCGGGTTGCGGCAGACCCAGAAGGTGCCGCGATTATATTCGCTTTGAATCCCGTGGTCGCGGATTAAGCTCGCCATGACGACGGTATGTACGGGGTTTTCGGAGAGGAAGGCGAGGACTTCTTCGCGCTCCGCGTCGGTGGATTTATTGATTGTAACCGTGACGTTCGCCTCCGGGAGGAAGGGAGCCTCGGCCATCACTTCTTGTCGAAGTAAGGTCAGTGACATGGCTGTTGTTCCTTGCCCGGTCTAACGGCTCTTGGTCGTACCGTTGACAATCGGTGTGTAGTTCGAATAGCCCCCCAAATTAACCGCCCTCACGCGGAAGCGGTAAGTGGTGGCCTTGTTCAGACCCGCGCTGGCGAAGGTGGGGAGGTTTGCCTTGACCTGAGCGACCTGCGCGAAGTTAGTGCAGGTTGCGCCCGCGCACCGCTCGATCTGGAAGCCGTCCTCGTTGGCCGACATGTCTTTCCATGAGAGGTTCAATTGCGAAGTCGAAGCGGTTGCCACCACGAGCGTCGAGGGCGCGTTCGGAGCGGCCACACTGATGTCCGGAACCACCGGCATGGAGGCTGTCCGGTCGCCGTTGATCATGAACGAGTTGGCGGCGTTGGAGACATCACCGATGATCACGCCGTCGCCTATAAGCACGCCGTCGCCGATGAGTACACCATCGCCGAACACCATGTTGTCGCCCATGAGTACGCCGTCGCCGATGAGCACCCCGGTGCCGCAAAAGACCGTGCCGTCGCCCATCAGCACGCCGCTGCTGGTGACGATGCTGTCGCTGACAAGGACGCCGTCCGAGATAAGCACGCCGTCACTGATAAGTACGCCGTCCGAGATAAGCACGCCGTCGCC
>DASWNS010000312.1:0-1888 GCA_036399115.1 Pyrinomonadaceae bacterium
TTAGGCCAACAGACATTCAACCAACTCAGGAGATAGAGACGTTCCCCCATGTCAAATCACTCCGCCCGCTCATCGGCCAACTCACTCGCCGCGCGTCTCGAACGCCGCTCTCGTCAAACAATCCTGTCAATGCTTTTCGCGCTCGTCGTCGCGGCGTTGTTCGCGCCCTTCTCCGCCGCTACGGTGCGCGCGCAGTCGCCCGTGTGGACGCACAAGCCCGCGCAGGAGATCAAGTGGTACCGGCTGGTCGAAGCGGGCACGCTCCTCGTCGGCACGGACGCGAGCCTCTACATGCTCAATCCGGAGAGCGGGCAGACGCTGTGGCAGCGCGAAGACCTGCGCGGCGTCGCAGAGTATCAAACGCAGGAGATCGCGGGCACGCCGCTCCTCCTCGTCAGTCAAAATTCGGGACGCATTCAAGGCAAGACGAAACTCTCCGCGCTCGATGCCCTGACCGGGCAGAGCGTGTGGGAGACGGAGAAACTCAAAGGCGCGACCGTGCAAGTCTCGCCCGTCTACGATAAGGACATGGTGCTCCTGTTGACGACCGAGAGCGCGTCCAAAGCGAAGGATAAGCTCGACATCACCGCGCTCAAACTTTCCACGGGCGCGACGCTGTGGGAATCGGAGTTCACTTCAAACGTCGATCTCTACGGCATGGAGCGCGGCAGTAAGTACTTTCCGAAGTTCGACCTCTCCGGCGCGCAGCCGCCCGTCTTCGACGGCGACTCGGTCTATTTCACTTACGCCGGACTTCATCGCTACAACCTCTCCGACGGCAAACTCGTCTGGAAAGTTGACTACGATGTGACCGAAGGCAAGATCAAACAGGGCAACGCGCAGGCCGTGATTGACGGCGACACGATCTATACGTCCGCGAAAGGACAGGTGCGCGCGCTCGACAAAGCGAACGGCGCGCTGCGTTGGACGAGCAAAGATTTCGGCGGCGCGGTGGCCGAGATGCAGTTGCGTGCGGGCGTGCTCTACGGGCGGCTCGGCGGCACGTTCTACGATTTCGGCAAACGCGAGTACGTCGTCAAGAAACCGCTCGGCGTCGTCGCGCTCGACCCGAAGGCGGGCACGGCCAACTGGTTCTACGATAAGGCCGACGACAGCATCACCAACATGGCCTTCCTCCCCGAACAGAATCAGGTGCTCATCGCCGACAGCAAAAATCTGATCGCGCTTGATACGACGGCCACGGGCAAAGTGAAAGAAGCCTACAAGGTCAAACTCGAATTCAAGTTCAATCTCGGCACGGCGGCGACGGTGGCGAAAATCGCCAAGTTCGGCTTCGGCGGACTCTCCGCGCTCGGCTCCAAAGGCGCGGACACGACGGACGAACCTGTCTCCATCAGCCGACGCGAAAACGGCACGGTCGTCGTGCGCGGCAAACAACACCTGCTCGCCTTCGACCCGCGCACGAAACAGATTCCCTGGTCTACGAAGTATGCCGCGCCGGGCGTCCCCGGCTGGCAGAAGATCGCCATGACGGCCATCACGATTGCGAGCGCGGCGATGTCGAACTCGCAGGAGGCGGCCTACGCCTCGCGCGGCGACTGGCGAAGCGCGGGCGATTCAAATCGCAACTTCATCAACGCCATGTCCTCTTATGAGCAGTTCATGTCGAAGCGTCACACGGCGACGAAGGCTGGCAGCCTCTACGTCTATGTGCTGACGGACGTGAAGCAGGACAAGGAGAAGGGCGCGGGCGTCGTCGGCGTCAACATGGAGACGGGACAGGGCGACCGCCAGATCATGTTCAAAGACAAAGAGCCGGACTACGAAGTTGACGAAGCATCGGGGCGCGTCTTCAACTTGAGAAACAGCAAGGAACTGAACGCCTACATCTTAAAATAGAAGAAAACGATGAAGCCGGAACGCGGAA
>DASWNS010000313.1:0-6116 GCA_036399115.1 Pyrinomonadaceae bacterium
AAGCCAGATGTTTTGCATCCCGGACCAGCTCTCTTAGTGCAATAGTGATTTTATCACTTTCAAGTTTTAGGTTTTCCAGATCAACTTTTTGGACTTTTACGTTCGAGATCAAAGCATTGAAAGCAGAAATATCAATACCTATCGCATTAATACCTAATTCATTGGATTGAACCAAAGTTGTGCCGCTTCCGCAAAAAGGGTCGAGCACAATATCGCCTTTCTTGAAGAAAACCTCTTTCTTGAAATTGTCCGTGTGGTCGTCAAGAAAGTATTCGACTAATTGTGGAATAAATTTTCCTTTATATGGATGAAGCCGGTGAACGTGTTTGGTCGTCTCCGATTCTTTGTACTGATCGAATGACAAAGCCCAGTTTAAGTCTTCACCCAGTTGATTTTTCCAGGAATGTTCTCTGGAGTTTTTATAAGCGCTGTAATATTCAATCAGGTCGTCTTTTGAGACACGAGTTGAGTCGTTGTTATCGAGCTTAGGAATACGACCATAGTTGATGAGATAAGTGATGTTTGAAGGCGTGACATTTTTGCCTAGATATTCGGATGCCCAAACACTGGCTTCTTTAATAGTTAGAGGGTCTTCCGCTTTTGACATGTCTTCTGAATCGCTTTAAATCTTAAACTCTTTACAGTCTACTTTCGCCGCTCGCCGCGATTATAGCAAACGCACTTTGCCTGCTCCGCGCCGACGCTTATTTTACGGGCTGAGATATTCTACAATGCCCGTCGAATAATATCTTAAGAGCCGTCTGTTCGTCCCTGCACCTTAAATTATGGGAACTCTCAATATTGATCGTTATCACGCGACGATGGGCGATGCGTCGTACAAGGACGTGACGCGTCTGCACGATAAATCCTTGAGCGAGGCGGAGGCGACTTTTTACATCACGCAGCGCAAACTCGCTTTCGCCCCGTGTCTAGGCCATGAGCGGCTCGTGCGTCTGATGGGCGAGAGCGGGATCGACCGCCCGCGCATACGCTTTTTAGAACAGGACAGGGGCGGCCTTGAGCGTTTCGCAAAGGCCGTGGAAGACCTGAGTTTTATCGGGGCGGTGCGCGCCGTCAGACCCGCGACGATCATGTTTGCGGGCGAGCCGTTCGCAGACATCACGGGCGCGTTCGGACTGACGCAGGCGCAGGAGATCAAGTTTGAGCACGCCTTCGATCTGCCGATGACGACCGCCTCGCTCGCGTTGCAGTTTCGCATGGCGGCGGGCGAGCATCGCTGGCTCTCCGATTTTTCCCTGCGCCGCAACGGCGACATCGAGCGCGCCGTCGAAGTTGCGACCTATGCCTTCATCGGCGGTTTCAACGACACGTCGAACATGGAGGCGGCGCACCGTCTGGATATTCCCGCCGTCGGCACCTCCGCGCACTACTGGCAGCAGGCTTACATCGAGTATATCGAAAAGCCGGAGATCGAGCCGCGCACCGGGCGACCCAAGCATTTCGAGCAGGTCGCCTTCGAGCGTTGGCTCGACGCCAACCCGCTAGGCACGACGCTCCTGCTCGACACCATAGATGTCTACACGGGCGCGGCGCACGCCGCGATGGCCGCCACTTCCACGCCCGAACGCCGCCACGCCTTCAAAGGCTTCCGCGTGGATTCGGGCGATCTGGCGAAACTCGGCGCGTGGTGTTTGCGCTTCTTTGAAGCGAACGGGCTGCACGGTTTGATGCCTGTGCTGACGGGCGATCTCGATGTGGAGACTGTGCGGCGCATCGTGTCGGAGTTTCCGCAGGCCGTGGGGTTCGGCGTCGGCACGAAGTTGTCGGGCGAGGTGCGACGCATCGCGGGCGTGATCTTCAAGCAATGCCTGATCGAAGGCCGCCCCACGCTCAAGGGTTCCAACACGCCGGAGAAGTCTACGCTGCCCGGACGCTTGCAGGTCTTTCGCGGCGTAGACCGTGAGAACTACTACGTCGGCGACATCATCGGCCTCGACGAAGAGGAGGTTGAGATTCCCGGCGCGGTCGCCGTCGAACGCCTGCTCATTCCCTTCTGGGAGCGAGGCCGTTACGAGTCCATCCCTTCCATCACCAAACAGAAAGCCTTCGTCGAAGAGCAACGCGCACGCTTCCGCGACCTCGAAAACTACCCGCACGCTTTGAGCGACAAACTCCGCGCCCTGCGCGACGAACTGACCAGGCGCATGCGCGCGGACGACTCGAACTGGCAGGCCGTCCTGCAACTGCCGGAAGAACTCAAAAGCAAGGATGAAGGATGAGGGATGAGGGATGAACAAAACAAAGCACTCACACGCTTGAATGCTTTTCTGATTCATCCCTCATCCCTCATCCCTTACTGATTATGCCGGAACAAACGTCGCCGCCGCTCAACTGGTCGAAAAGAAGACTGCGCCTGTTCAAGTTCGCACTCCTGCTCGGCGCGCTCAGCTTCGGGCTGCTCGTCGCGGAGATCGCGCTACGCATCAGCGGTTATACCTATCCGCTCTTTTACACTACCGACGTGGTGCGCGGCTACGCGCTCAAACCGGGCATGTCCGGCTGGTATCGCAAGGAGGGCGCGGCCTACATCCGCATCAACAGCGACGGCCTGCGCGACCGCGAGCACGACACAGCGAAGCCCGCCGACACCGTGCGTATCGCAGTGCTCGGCGACTCTTACGCGGAGGCTTTGCAGGTGCCGCTCGAAGATGCCTTCTGGGTCGTCATGGAAGAGCGTCTGCGAAGTTGTCCGGCTTTCGCCGGGCAGCGCATCGAAGTGATCAACTTCGGCGTCTCCGGCTACGGCACGGCGCAGGAGCTTCTGACGCTGCGCGAACGTGTCTGGAGCTACGCGCCCGACATCGTGCTCCTCGCCATGACCACCAACAACGACATCACGGACAACCTGCGCGCCCTCAAACGCACGGAAGAGATTCCCTACTTCGTCTATCGCGACGGCTACCTCGTGCTCGACGATTCCTTCCGCCAGTCGCGCACGTTCCAGTTGCGCCACTCCGCTCTGAATCGCGCGGGACGCTGGATCAGGGATCAACTGCGCGTCATACAGGCTTTTCATCAAGGCCACTACGCGCTCAAAAACTATCTCGCATCGAGAAGAACACACGCCGCTCCTGCCGCCACCCCGCCGCCTCCCGCGCCCGCCGCGCAACCCGACGGCCAAACACCAGCCCCCGCGACTAACGCCCCCGCAACGAACGCCCCGGCGCAACGCGACGCCGTCGTTATCTCCGACGAACTCGGCATAGACAATCTCGTCTATCGAGAACCGGCGGATGCCAACTGGCAAGAGGCCTGGCGCGTGACCGAAGGGCTGCTCGGGTTCATGCACAATGAAGTGCGCGATCACGGCGCGCTCTTTGTAGTCGCCACGCTCAGCAACGGCGTGCAGGTTCACCCGCAACCTGCTGCGCGAGAGGCTTTCCTGCGGCGCGTCGGCGCAACCGACATCTTCTACCCGGACGCGCGCATCAAGTCGCTCGGCGAGCGCGCGGGGTTTCCCGTCCTCACGCTCGCGCCGGAACTTCAACAATATGCGGAGCGACAGCAAACCTTCCTCCACGGCTTCGGGCGCGATCTCGGCAACGGCCACTGGAACTCAAGCGGCCACCGCCTTGCGGGCGAACTGCTCGCGCAAAAACTCTGCGCAACGATGGAGAACAACTGAGTGCGACCTGCGCTCCGCTATACTTATCCACGTCAATCTCCGGCTCCAGGAAGGCACACATGAAAACATCTCTGACGACCGAATCCACGCGCGACATCATCGCCCGCCTGCAACAGGCCAACACGGACTTTGCGCGCGACTACCCCGGCGAAACCGGACGCCGCCAGCCCGTCCACACGGTCTACGGCGGCGCGCACCTCTTCAAATCCGACACGCCGCGCCGTCTCGGCACGCTTGCCCTGCGCTCCCTCGAACAATTTGCGCCCGACCCGCACGCCTTCGCACGCGCCCTCGGCCTCCACAATGCGGAAGGGGCGGAAGCGACGCATGACAAAGGCGTGGACGCCGTGCTCGTCAGCATCATCTACGAACGCGTGCAGGAGAAACTCAGGCGCGAGCCGGTCGAAGACTTTCGCATAGACTTCGAGGACGGCTACGGCAATCGTCCCGACGCGGAAGAAGATGGTCACGCGGAAGCGTGTGCGCGTGAAGTGGCGTCGGGGTTGAAGTCCGGCACGCTCTCGCCCTTCATAGGCATCCGCATCAAGCCCTTCACGGAAGAACTGCGCGCACGCAGCATCCGCACGCTCGACATCTTCGTCTCCACGCTCGTCTCCGAAGCGAACGGTGCGTTGCCGCCGAACTTCGTCGTCACGCTCCCGAAGATCACCATCCCCGAACAGACCGCCGCGCTCGCCAGTCTCTTCGAACAGTTGGAGCCGCAACTCTCGCTCCCCACCGGCGCGCTCAAGTTCGAGATGATGATCGAAACCACGCAGTCCATCATCAACCACAGCGGCGCGATCAATCTGCCGCTGCTGCTCGCCGCCGCGCGCGGTCGCTGCATCGCCGCGCACTTCGGCACCTACGACTACACAGCCAGTTGCAACATCACCGCCGCGCACCAGCACATGACGCATCCTTCGTGCGACTTCGCCAAGCACATGATGCAAGTCTCTTTCGCGGGCACGGGCGTCTGGCTCTCCGACGGCGCGACCAACATCATGCCCGTCGCCCCACACCGCGCGCAGCAGGGCGGCGACGCGCTCACGCCCGAACAGGAAGAGGAGAACCGCCGCACCGTCCAACGCGCGTGGCGCATCCACTACGAACACGTCCGCCACTCGCTCACGGGCGGCTTCTATCAAGGTTGGGACTTGCACCCCGCGCAACTCCCCACGCGCTACGCAGCCGTCTACGCCTTCTTCCTACAGAGCCTCGACGCGGCCTCCGAACGCCTGCGCAACTTCGTCGAGAAGGCCGCTAAAGCCACTCTCGTCGGCGACGTGTTCGACGATGCCGCCACCGGGCAGGGCTTGCTCAACTATTTCCTGCGCGCCATCAACTGCGGCGCGATCACCGAAGCGGAAGCACTGGAGCGTTCCAGCCTGACGCTCGACGAACTGCGCTCCGGCTCCTTCGTCAAGATTCTCAACCGCAGGCAGAATCTATAATTTTGTATGGCGCAGTTCGCCCCAAGCCGTGCCCCGTGCGTATGCACACGATACGGAACACCTTGACACCTAATCGTGCGCGCCGGAACGTTTCGTTGGTTGAAGAGCGGCTAAATTCCAGCGTTTGCCTGTGCAGGCGCGTGTGGCACGGCGGTTGTTACTTAGTCCGGCGAGGTTTCGCGATGTTGCGAAATTCCAGTTGAGAGTGGAGGGTGATAAAGATGAGAAGCAATGGTAAGGGATTTTTGACTAAAGTGACGATGCTGGCGATGGGACTTTTTCTGATGCTGCCGTTGGCATCCGTCGCCGCCGCGCAGGACAGAGGGTGGTATGGTCAAGACCGCCGCGATGACCGGCGCGACCGCCGCAGAGATCGACGCGAAGAGCGACGCGAAGAGCGACGCGAAGAGCGGCAGGAACGGCGCGAAGAACGCAGAGCGCGTCGCGGCAACAGCTACGATGGCTACCCGAACTATGGTGGCACGTTTCAGCTTCGACAGACGGCCTTGAACGCCGGTTACAACGAAGGCATCAAGGAAGGTCGCAAGGATCGTTCGCGCAACGAGCGTTACGATTTCAGCGACGAGAGCGTCTATCGCAGCGGCACGAAGGACTACAGTTCACGCCTCGGCGACCGTTCCCTGTACCAGCGATACCTTCGCATGGCCTTTGAGAACGGCTACAACGATGGTTACAGCGGCTACTAAGAAGCGGCTGACAACATTCAAACTCGAACGGGAGCGGGAGACAATAACGTCTCCCGCTCCCGTTTACTTTCTGCCCGTCCTGTAACTATTGAGATGTGCGGCAGTCGTCTAAAACCTGTCAAACGAGTTTCACGCGCGCCGTATGAACTTCGCGGCGAGCCAGCCGACGAGGATCAGGACGGAGAGAATGATCCAATCGTAGCGGCTGCCGTAGGTAGCGGTCGGGAAGTGGTTGCTGATCATCGTGAAAACGACGGGCACGACCATGTAGGTGTTCTGCTTGGAGCGGAGTTTGGCCTGCGCGGCGAG